>CAVCVO010000079.1:0-32746 GCA_963606005.1 Anaerovoracaceae bacterium | reverse complement strand
ACTTGTCAAAAAAATGCCTGTCAAGTTATTGGTTGGCTCTTCAATAAACTTTAATAAGCTATTAGCAGCTTGAAAAGTTAGTTTCTCACAATCATTGATAATGAAGATCTTCTTACCAGCTACTTCTAATGCTGTTTTATCAAAACGCTCTTTGATGGTTTCAAGATCTTGTAATCTAATAGTATTAGTCTTTGCTTGCACATAGATGAGATCTGAATAATTGTTTTCTTTGACTCTTAAACAATTAGCACACTTCTCACAAGCAAACCCACCTCTATTTTCCAAGCAGACTAAGCTTTGGGCCAATAGAAAAGCCGCCTGTTTCTTTCCTGAACCTTTAGGTCCAGAAAACAGGTAACTATGTGATAAACGATCTTGTTTTAAGGCATTAGATAAAGTCCTATAAACGATCGGCTGCTGTCTTTTCAAAGTTTCACTATAGCTTTCCATTGATCTTTTCCTTGATAAGTTTATAAGTATTTTCTGCAACTGTTTCCTTATCTAATGAAGCATCAACAATCTTGATCCTTTCAGAATATTTTTTACATAAGATCTCATAACCTTCTTGAACTTTCTTATGGAAATTGATGCTTTCCACATCTAAACGATCAAGATTTTTTCTCGAAGCAATCCTTTTTAATCCTTCTTCAGCCTCAATAGCATAATAAACTGTCATATCAGGCATATATCCTTCTATCGCAAATTGATTTATTTGTAAGACTTCATCAATCCCAATCCCTCTAGCATATCCTTGATAAGCTAAGGAAGAATCAATGAAACGATCACAGATGACGATCTTACCAAGTTGTAAAGCCGGTAGTATAACTTCCATTAAATGCTGTCTTCTACTTGCAGCATACAATAAAGCTTCACAACGTTGGTCCATAGCAGTATTTTTAACATCTAAGATGACGTTACGTATCTGTTCCGCAATATCACTACCACCTGGCTCTCTTGTATAAACAACATCATAACCTTCACTTGTTAAACGCTCAATGACTGTTTTACAAGCCGTAGTCTTGCCGGATCCATCACATCCCTCAATCGATAAAAATAAACCTTTTTCCATATAGAATATACCTCTTTATTATTATAACAAACTTTTTAGGGTCCCGATTTAGTCTATTGAACAATATTTTGTCATTTATTTAAGATATTTTAAGGAAAATCCATTTTAAAAACTAATATAATAGTGATAGGCATAAAGGAGGAAGAAAACATGGCAGAATTCAAGTATGAAATAACAGAAGAATTAGGTGTTCTATCAGAAAGTAACAACGGTTGGAAGAAGGAATTCAACAAGATCAGTTGGAATGAACGTAATCCAAAGTATGACATTAGAGATTGGGCTAACGAACATGAAAGAATGGGTAAAGGAGTGACTTTAACTGAAGAAGAGTTACGTGAACTCTACGCCCTCATTTCTCAAGAGATACAAAAATTAGACTCAAAGAAATAGGAAACAATGAAAGAAAAATACAAAAAATATCTTTACTATCCTTACAAGCAGATCAAAGAAAAATCTCAACCGATCAAAACTGATCGAGCTGATACTTTCCAATCATTTGCTGCTCTTACAGGTTTTGAAGATCTGATCAAGATTGCTGATAAAGCAAACGAAAATAGTGATTCCTTATCACAAGATGAGTCACAAGTACTAGATGACTTTTATAATTCCTATAATGATGACTAAAAAGAAAACGACATCACGTCGTTAACGGTATCTTAGATCGCTGATAAACAGCGGTCTTTCATTTATCTTATAGCCAGTAACAGTATCAGTAACGTTTGTACCAAATAATTTATTAAACAGTTCAATATCATTGATCCTTACTGCCATTGCTGCCACTTGTTTATAGCTTACCTTAGGATAAGCACGTGAAAGATCTTCACTTTGCGAAACATAAACATCTAACTTCGGTTTGATCTTTAAGCCATAACTCAATAATTGTGTTAAAGCTGAACCATTTAGATAGATGATCTCTCTAACAGCTACTTTATTAGACTCAATGGAATAGATCATATAACCTTGGCAAACATTATCATCAGAGTAGTAAACAGCTAAGTTATACCTTTTAGATTGTAACCAATCAATAAGATCAAGATAATACTTCTTATCTCTTAATAGATAACCATTAAATCTATGCGTAAAATCTTTATAAACTTTTAAAAGATCATCACTTTCAAATTGCTTACCAACATTGTTGTAAGAGATGTTAGAAAGATCTTTGCTGGTAATCTGATAGATCCTTTTTTGATAAATAGCATCAAAACCATATTTACTATATTCTTGCTCATTATCAGTTGGGATCAAAGTGAATAATGTCTTATATTTTTGTTGATCAAATACTTCATTTCTCAATGTTTCCAAGGCTTTAACACCCTTATTACGTTCAAAAAACTGACCAAAGACAACTCCAGTAATGATCTTACGCTCATTAAACATCATCGTATGATAATTCACTTGTAAAGAAGCAGCCACATGTCCATTGATCTCATTTACGATCACATTTTCCGCACAAAAAGAATCAGAAAAATAGTCATCCTGATCATAAAGGTTGAGCATCCCACTTTTCGCATAAATATCAAAGATAACTTTCTTATCCTCTTCTTTTCCCCTTCTTAACATCTTATCCTCTTACTTTTCTTCTACTATCTCTTTTTCTTTATATTCAACATCTATTACATCTTTATTTGTTGTACTGTTATTATAATATGATTGTGGATCTTTTTGTATTTCTTTTTTCAACTTATGTGACTCGATCAATACTTTTATCACTAACAAAGCAAATAACACCAATAATATCAATGCTACCCATTTTAATATAGGCCATAATACAACAACTAAAACTAATGCTACTATCGCAAAAATAACATCATAACTCATAAGATAACCTACCTTTCCTTATCTTGAAACTTTTCGGCCAATGCCAATATCTTATCTAGACGATGACGAATACCAGACTTAGTCAATTGCTGACCAGTATGACGATAATATAATTCACTCAAAGCACTTAAACTTGCTTCGGGATTTTCAAATCTGATCTGTGCTATCTCTCTTTCTTTCTCTGAGAGAAGATTCAATAGATCTTTTTCTTTTAAATAACTGATCGCGATGATCTGCTTATCAGCAGAAGCTTGAATCTTTTGTTCATTAGCAATATCAATGTTATTTAACCTTGATAAACTATTACTAAAGTCCCTTTGAATCCTTATATCTTCATAATGCAATACAGCTTGATGAGCTCCGATCATTTTTAAGAAATCAGCGATCTTATCTCCGGCTTTAATATAAACGATCTGAGCATTCCTTCTTTCAGTGATCTTTGGACTAATGTTAAACTTTTCTAAAAGTCTAATGATGAACTCACCATGTTTAATACTATTAGCCTTGATCTCTAAATGATAAGAACTTGTAGAAGGACTATTTACTGAGCCATTAGCAAGGAATAATCCTGCTAAATATGCCTTGATCATCTCTTCATTGTTTAAAAAACTCATCCTTGGATGATCTTGTAAACCTTTATCGGTCCACAAATCAAGATCATTTAATATCTCCAAAGCTTTATCATCAATTACCATTCTATAGATATTTCTCTTATCTAAGTTTTTTTGTTTGCTGACAATGAATTCACTTCTAACTTCATATAGATCTTTTAAATCCAAACCAACTCTTCTAGCCACATTAGCATTAGTACTCTTTAAAATGAGACCTACACCATTACTTGAGATAGTAAGACTTGCTAGTGATTGAAGTAAGCCACAAAGTCTAGCTTTCTTTAATTCATCAGTCAGTTCAACTCTTGATATCTCATCTTTTACATCTGAAGCAAACGACATCTACATACTCCTCATAACTTCCATAAAGCTCTGCTTAACCTTATCAGCATCATGCCTTACTAAATCTTTATCAAAATTTAATAGTGAATGAGAGAATACTCTATATTCATGAGTTGTATTAGCTAATAATACTTCCCTAGCACCCTCTAAAGCATACTTATCTAAGACTCTCTGTGGTATGACATCATTACTGATGACTACTGCATCGACCACTTTTTCCCCAATATGTCTTTCAATGGCTGCCACATGATCTTCCACAGTATAATCTGTTGTCTCGCCTTTTTCTGTCATACTATTACAATAATAGATTACTTTTCCTTTACAATTAAGCAATTCTTTCTTGATATCATCAATGATCAGATTAGGCAATATTGAAGTATATAATGAGCCAATACCCACAATGATATAATCGGCTTTTCTTAAAGCTAATAAGATCTTATCATAAGTATGAACATTTTGATCATAGAAGACTGAAACAATATCTTGATCACTATCCCTAATCTCTGATTCTCCTTCAATGATGCTACCATCAGCCATATGAGCTTTCAAAACAATATTCTCCGTAGTACTAGGATAGACTTTACCCTTGACCTTTAATATCTTACACAAAGAAACAATCGACTTGTAAAAATCGTTACTATCAACTGTTAAAGCAGAAATGATGATATTACCAAGATTATGACCAGCTAGCTCACCAGCAGAACTATCAAAACGATAATTCATGATCTTAGTCATTAGATCCTCGCTATCAGCTAAAGCTACCATGACACTTCTAACATCACCCATAGCAGGAATATTTAGATCATTTCTAAGTCTTCCTGTAGAGCCACCATTATCAGCAACCGCAACAATGGTAGACAATTCTATATTATCAATCTGTTTTAATCCACGAAGTAAAGCTGATTGACCAGTTCCTCCGCCGATACATACTACTCTTTTCATCTATAATCACCAACAAAATTATAACACAATATGATCTGATTAGCACCAAACTCAAAAAGAGCCATTTTATAGTTTCCTTCTCTGATATCAATTTAAATATGATATACTGACCTTGTCTTATAAATCTGACAGTTTTCGATCTTATCGAAAATTAACTTATTGATCTTCTGCAATGCTATTATGAGGATCGCCCTTTGAGGCTAATAGCAATAGGTGTCACCCTATAATAAGTTACATGTTTTTATAAGATGAGTTTATCTTGGAGGCAAAAGACTTCCGTAATATGTATGAAAGGAACACAATCTATGGAATTAAACAAAGAAACTGCCTTACGTTTATGGTGCAAATCTTTTGGTAATGTAACAAAAGCCAAAGATTTTGCTGGAAGAACTATAGCAAAAGGGGCTTATAACGACCGAAATAGCAATTTTGGTTGGAATGTTGATCACATCTTACCTCAAAGTGAAGGTGGAAAAACAGCCGAATACAATCTTATTTGTTGCCATATCAAAACAAACGATGAAAAAGCTGATAGTTTCCCTTGCTTCAAGGCAAATGAACGAAATTTCGAAATAATTAAAGTGCAGAATCATTACGAAATTCATAACAAATCAAAAAAAAGTAAGTTAAACTTATACGATTCAGCATCTGGTATTCGTTATTTTAAATCTTTAGTTGATAAAGAAAAGAATGCATCTTCAAATCAAGATCGTTTTATCGCCACTGTTCGTATCCCACTTTATGGAATTAAAAGTAATGCCATACTATATTTTATTCAAAAAATATTTCAATCGTACGAGTTTTCAACAAAACCCGTCAACAACTGGCCTCCATACACAAACAATATGGAGATTGAAATTAGAGCGTTTGATTTACCAAATAAATCAGATTTTCAAACTTTATTAGATAACTGTAGATTATTATACACCTATCTATCATCATACTTTGTTGATACGAAAGAGATTCAAGGTTACGACATCTATTTGTATGCAGATCATATTGAAAATCGAGAAATTTTATATAAAGATAGTATATTTTCGCATACGAGATCTTTACCTTTTTCAAATTCGATGTATATTAACCATTTTATCATCATAAATACAGATGCGCAGAATTATTTACCAACAGTAAAAGACTACAACTGCCCTCTTATTTTAGGAAATCCATACATTAAATATAATCAACCATATCAACAATTAAAAGAAGGTTTAGAAAAGGAGGTAAACGGATAATAATTGCATAACCTCCTTGGTCAAACTCTTAGAATATCTAGCGATAGATATTCTTTTTTATATCATATTTTTGTTTTCAACTACATTTTGAATTGCATCTACTATTAAATTGACCCAAGTAATATATTGTTTAACATAATCTTCAGTGATGTCATTTTGCACAGCGGATAAGTGACTCATATCATTTTGATGAACAATTTCATTTCTTCTTTTGAAAAGCTCTGTAACAATATTTGATCCTTCTTTGATAGACTCATTCTCTGAATTTCTTGGAAATGCTTTAATCATTACATCTTTAAAGCCAACACCGATTAGATTCAATTGATCTCGCATACTCTCTTTAGAAAGATACACTTCTCTACTAAATCTTTCATTTAAGTAAGAAAAAAACCAATTCTTAGATTCAACAGATTCGATCGCTTTCTCAACTTTTTCCATTGGAACCATAAAAGTCATGTATTTTTCTGATTTACTCCATTGACCTGTAAACATACGAAATAGACAATATTTGCTGACCTCGTGAATATAGAAATCCAATAATCCCTCTGCAAACACTGCAATAGATCTTAAAACGGTTTTGCTACCATCAACCTCACCATTATCAAAAAGTGTTTCAGCCACAGTGAATTGTTTTTCTATTGATCTTAAGTTTTCAGTAAAATGTTTATTTATCTCTAGAAGCGAAAACTGAATTGGAGGTTCAACCTCTTTGGCGTTTCTAGTAAATTCTTTTCTCGGGGATAATGATAAACTACGATTAATCTCCATATTCCTTACCTACTCATTCTTTTGAAACTATATCAGCAAAATTTAAATTTAACATAGGTATTGCCCCATATTTACCCGAAACATATCCTTTTTCAAAGTTATCTTCTTTGCGAACATTTTTAATCTCAGCAAGAGAATAAAGATCTGTTGATCGATCTTCTTTTCGCATCTCAGTAAACCAAATTTGATCACGACGGAATAAATCTAAATTAAGAAGGCCAGTTTCGTGAGTTGTAAAGATCATTTGGGAATGATCACTATTTTTTACTTCTACGAAAAGCTTAACTAAGCCATAAAGAAGTGATTCGTGCAAACTAGATTCTAATTCATCACAGATAAGCACCTTACCACTTATCATAATATCGATTAATGGACAAAGTAGTCCAATCAGCTTCTTTACTCCACTAGATTCTTCTTGCAAAAAATCGACTTCAAATTTGTCATAAACTATCTTTGCACTAATAGTGGAGAATTCTTTCTGTAACAGATCTTTTTTAAAATCATCCGACAAAAATGGCGGAAGTTTTGTAACATCCAGTTTCTTTTGATCTATAAAAATATCAATGTCTTTTATTTCCGTATCCAATTCTTTTAAAAACTTTAATACCAACATTTTCAATCTTGGATCATTGCCCATTTGAAACAATGAATAATTTAACCAATTTTCTTGACTCTCAGGACCGTAAATAATTAGATCATTACTAAAAAAGTTATAAGCATCAGCAATTTCCAAAACAGAACTGAAATTTGCCGCACAGGAAAGAAACAATCTATTAGGTTTTAATACATCCTTACAAGATGAAAATTTTCCTCTAAATTTGCTACCCTCAATAACAGTTTCACAAGATCTTTCGAATATCCTTGTTTGTTTATTGTTAGGAAAATAATATAGATATTCTTCTACGACTAGCATATTTTTAAGAGAAAAGCAAAAAACATAGCGAACATCATTTTTAACGAACTGAACTTTATAGGAACTAACTTGTTCAAATCCATCTAATTTATGTGGAGTCTGTTGTATTCCTTGACCAGGTTGATTATTAATGCTGTCCATCACAAGTTTTTTTACAAAAGCAATCGCATCAATAAAATTACTTTTGCCCGAACCATTTGCTCCATAAATAACTGCCGACTTAAGAATTTTTATATTATAAAAATTCATAAGTCTATCTTCAAATGTGTTGTCGCTACTGGCAACAGTTGAAAATAATATTTCATCTCTAATAGATTTATGATTAGAACACGAAAATTCAAGCAACATACATAACTCTCCCTTCAACCATCGGTTCAACATAATAATAGCACATTTTCCCCATTTAACAAGCATATTTGCATAAAATTCTGCAATTCTTACTTCTTAATGGTAAATTTATACCATATTGCTTTTTATCTTCTTCTAAATTAACAATGATGGTCATTAGCTTTGTAATTTATAATAGAAATATTTTGTATTAATGTAGATTATTTGCACACTATGACTAACATAAGTTAATTACTATCAACTCATGTAATCCACGCAAATATAGGTAGCGATCTTATCACACTTACGATAAAAATCAAAGTAATTCACCTGTCATAACCTCACTTTACTTACTCCATAGATTCACACAGTCTGTTTATAATCATGTACCTATTTTGGTTCAAAAATTAAACTACAGGTTTATTGATATTACCATAAAACCATCATATAATTTTCTTGTAAAATTTGAGAAAGGAACAATATTTATGGCAACAGATAGTATTTTTAGAAATATTGTTATCAACGACAAGAAGAGTGCTGAAAGATTCGTTAGAGCCTTAGAAAAAGCTGCGAGGATTGCCCCAAAACATGAAAAAAAAGCTACTGATGTTAGAGAACTTACTACTGATGAAGAAATAAGAGCATTCTTTGGAGACTCTATATGATGAGTTACATTGAACTCAGTTTAGTAAAACTTCTAAACTTCTATGGAGAGGATAAAATGAAATTTGTTCTCTCTGATTTTGTATCCAACAAAAACAAAGATGTAGAACACTTTATTCACCAAAAACGCTATCCCTTTTACCAAGCAAAGAATAGCGATGACTTATCTTGTCTTTTCAGATGAATTAAGCCCACAGTTGGTCGGATTTTACACTCTTGCCAATAAATTCGTAACGATTCCAAGTTCAAACATTAGTAATTCGTTCAAAAAGCGAATTTCAAAATTCGCTCAATTTGACAATGAACTTAATAGATACCTTATTTCCATGCCACTAATTGCTCAATTAGGAAAGAACAATAGTTCAAATCTAACACAATCTATAACAGGCAATCGCTTATTAAAATATGCTTGTGATAAAGTTGAGAGTGCACAATATATCATTGGTGGCAAAACAACATACATCGAATGCCCGAGTATTGCTAAGTTATATGATTTCTATTCTTCTAACAAGTTTGTTAGATTTAACGAAAGAATAATTACCGATCAACAAAACCTAGTTCAAATGATCAAATACTTTAACGACTGACCATTATATTTTAGCCATTAGTCTATGTAACTAATTTTCATTTTTTGTAAATTATCTATTGACATTTTTCATAGTTCTAGTAAAATACTTTCAAAAGGAGACGCTTATGAGTAAAACTTGCTTCTATTTCAGTGCTACTTATTACTTTTATTACTTTAGCAGTAATAGCATTTTAATATGAGCATTGGCAAAGTTTTATCAATAGTAGTTTTAGAAAAGTAAAGGTTGCCATGCGGTGACCTTTTTATTTTCATTCAAGGAGGATTATTTATGAAAAGGATTTTAACTACACTATTAACACTCTTACTTATCTTGTCACTATGTGGCTGTAACGAAACAGGCGAGAAAACATATATTGTTGGTATCTGCCAATTAGTAACCCATGATGCCTTAGATGCAGCAACACAAGGTTTCAAAGATGTCTTAACTGAAGAATTTGGTGATAAAGTTCAATTTATTGAAGGCAATGCCGCTGGAGATAGTGCTACTTGTTCAAATATCTGTAATGGCTTTGTTTCAGATAATGTTGATCTTATCTTAGCTAATGCTACTGCATCATTACAGGCAGCAAGTGCTGCAACAACTACTATTCCTGTACTTGGTACAGCCATCACTGAATATGGTGTTGCTTTAAATATCGATGACTTCTCAGGTACAGTTGGCACAAATATCTCTGGTACAAGTGACTTGGCTCCACTTGATCAACAAGCTGAAATGTTCAAAGAACTATTACCTAACGTTACAAAAGTTGGCATCATCTACTGTTCGGGCGAAGCTAACTCTTTATACCAAGTTAAAGTCGTGAAAGATGCTTTAGAAAAAATGGGCATTACAGTTTCTACTTACTCGTTCTCTAACAGTAACGATATCTCACTTGTCACAAGTCAAGCTGTAGATGAATGTGAAGCATTATACATCCCTACAGATAATTCAGCAGCAAGTTGTGCTGAGATTATTGGAAGTATCTGCTTAGATAAGAATATCCCTGTTATCTGTGGCGAAGAAGGTACATGCAAAGCTTGTGGTATTGCTACATTAACTATCGATTACTACCAACTAGGTGTCTTAACTGGACAGATGGCTGTTAAGATTTTAAAGGGCGAAGCCGATGTAAAAGATATGGCTATCGAATACTACCCTAATCCTGTCAAGAAATACAACGCTGAAATCTGTTCAAGATTAGGTATTGAAATAGGTTCTGATTACATTGCCATCGAGGATTAATTCTTTATGATGACTTTAGCAAACTTACTGTCCCGTTTACCAGGTGGAATCGCTCAAGGTATCATTTGGGGCATAATGGGTATAGGTATCTATATTACTTTTAAAGTACTACACATTTCTGATATGACTGCCGATGGCTCTTTCGCTACTGGTGGAGCAATATCTGTACTATTGATCACCAAAGGCATCAATCCTATCATCTCGCTTTTAGTTGCCTTTCTTGGCGGACTACTAACAGGTTCGATCACCGGCTTATTGCACACTAAGGGAAAGATACCAGCAATCTTAGCTGGTATCTTAGTCCAGTTTGGTCTATACTCCATTGATCTGCATATACTCAATGGCAGTGCTAATCTAAGTTGTAATCCTGATAAGTTTTCTTTGCTTATCAGCTTGCGTAATATCCCTCAAGCAATAACGATTGGACTAATTGTCTCAATATTACTTATCATCATTCTGTATTGGTATTTTGGCACAGAACAAGGTTGTGCAATAAGAGCTACTGGTTGCAACAAAAAAATGGCTATGGCTCAAAGCATCAACACCGATACAACTACTATCATAGGTTTAGCCATTGGTAACGGCATTGTATCTTTAGCAGGAGGCTTAATGGGACAATATCAAGGCTTTGCTGATGTCAATATGGGAAGAGGTGCAGTAGTCATTGGACTTGCTGCTATAATCATCGGAGAAATGCTACTAAAAGCTATATTTAAAAATCCTTGTCAATTCTATACAAACTTATTTTCTGTCATAATTGGAGGAGTGATTTATTATATCGTCATGGTCTTCATATTATGGCTAAGGATCGATTCAAACGACCTAAAACTATTCACTGCCATCATCGTAGCGATATTCTTAATATTGGGAAATTCAACCACTAAAGGAGACCAAAATGCTTAAGATTGATAACATATGCAAAACATTTAACCCTAAAACTATCAACGAAAAAAAAGCCTTAAATGGTTTATCTCTTACTTTAAATGATGGCGATTTTGTCACAGTCATCGGCTCTAACGGAGCTGGGAAAAGTACTCTATTAAATGCGATCAGTGGTGGTTTTCAAGTAGATAGTGGTCATATCTATCTAGATGATAAAGATGTTAGTAAATTAAAAGAACATCAAAGAGCTGCTTTTATTGGCAGAGTCTTCCAAGATCCTCTAATGGGTACAGCTGCAGATATGTGGATTGAAGAAAATCTTGCCCTTGCTAATCGTCGTGGCAAAAAAAGATGCTTAGCCTTAGGTATCAAAAAGAAAGAACGTGAAATGTTCAAAGAAAAACTAAGCTCCTTAAATTTAGGATTGCAAGATCGTCTAACTGTTAAAGCAGGCTTATTATCAGGTGGTCAAAGACAAGCCTTGACCTTACTTATGGCTACTATGCAAAGTCCTAAAATATTACTACTTGATGAACATACAGCCGCATTAGATCCTGCAACAGCAAAAAAAGTCTTAGATTTAACAGACAATCTAGTTAAAGAAAATAACTTGACTACTCTAATGATCACTCACAACATGCAAGATGCTATCGATCATGGTAATCGACTGATCATGATGAATGAAGGCAAGATCATCTTTGATGTCAGTGGCAAGGAAAAACAACTATTGACTAAGGCGATCCTTATTGAAAAGTTCTCTCAATTGACTAATGAATCTTTAGAAAATGATGCCCTACTATTAGGTAAGTAAAGAGAAGTAAAAGCTTCTCTTTTATTGTGAGTGTTTACAATTGTTATTATTGTGAATTTATTCACATAATCACTTTTATTTGTTGAAAAATTCACAAGTCTCTTATACAATGAGAGCCATAAAAGAAAGAGGTACGAACTTATGACTGAAAAAGCTAAAACAAACGTAAACGAAGAGATCGATGCATTAGTTCAAAAAGGATTAAAAGCCTTAGATGAATTCACTAAGCTAAACCAAGAACAAGTAGACTATATCGTAGCTAAGTGTTCTGTTGCCGGTCTTGATCACCATGGTACTCTAGCAAAAGCTGCTATTGATGAAACTGGTAGAGGCGTTTTCGAAGACAAAGCAACAAAGAACTTATTCGCATGTGAATATGTTGTAAACAACATGCGTCATTTAAAAACTGTAGGAGTAATTAAAGACGATCCAGTAACAGGTATAACTGAGATTGCTGATCCAGTAGGTGTTGTTTGTGGTATCACACCAGTAACTAATCCAACAAGTACAGTCATCTTTAAATCACTTATCTGTTTAAAGACACGTAATCCTATCATCTTCTCCTTCCATCCAAGTGCATTAAAATGTTCTAAGATGGCAGCTCAGATCATGAGAGATACAGCTATTGCTGCTGGTGCTCCAGAAAACTGTATCCAATGGATTGAAAATGTATCAATGGATGCTACTACTGCCTTAATGAAACATCCAGATGTAGCTACTATCTTAGCTACAGGTGGCAATGCGATGGTTAAATCCGCTTATTCTTGTGGCAAACCAGCATTAGGAGTAGGAGCCGGTAACGTCCCTTCATATATCAATAAATCAGCTGATCTTGAACAAGCAGTAAATGATATCGTCTTATCTAAATCATTTGATAATGGTATGATCTGTGCTTCTGAATCTTCTATCATCATTGACGAAGAGATCTACAAGAAAGCAATCGACTTATTCAAACATTTCAAAGTTTACTTCTGTAACAAAGAAGAAAAAGAAAAACTAGAACAGTTAATGTTCGGTGTTAAGAGCAGTGATCCTAATGTCGAAGAAGGAAGATTAAATCCTAATATCGTTGGTCATCCAGCAACAGAAATAGCTAAACTTGCTGGTCTAGAAGTACCAGAAGATACAACTATCTTAGCTTGTGAATGTACTAAGATGGGTCCAAAAGAACCAATGTCTAGAGAAAAGTTAGCACCAGTACTTGCCTTCTACAAAGTCAAAGATGACAAACAAGGATTTGAACTTGCTAAAGCATCAGTAGAATTCAATGGTCTAGGACATTCAGCAGCTATTCATTGCCATGATCAAAAGATGGCAGATGACTATGGTGAAGCATGCAAAGCTATGAGGATCATTTGGAATTCGCCTTCAACATTTGGAGGTATCGGTAATGTTTACAACTCCTTCTTACCTTCACTTACTTTAGGCTGTGGTAGCTATGGTGGTAACTCAGTAGGTGGAAATGTCAGTGCTGTTAACTTATTAAATATCAAGAAAGTTGGAAAAAGGAGAAATACAATGCAATGGTTCAAAGTACCAAGTAAGATCTATTTTGAAAGAAATTCTATTCAATACCTTAAATCATGTAATGATGTAAGCAAAGTATTCATCGTTACTGATAATTCAATGATCCAATTTGGTTTCTTAAATAAGATCACCGAACAATTAAACTTACGTCGTAATGAAGTATCAATCCAATTATTCTGTGATGTAGAACCAGATCCAGATATTGAAACAGTACGTAAAGGAACAAGCTTAATGCAGTCGTTCCAACCAGATACGATCATTGCATTAGGCGGTGGATCTGTAATGGATGCTGCTAAAGGCATGTGGTTATTTTATGAACACCCAGAAGTCAATTTTGATGACTTGAAGCAAAAATTCATGGATATCCGTAAGAGAGCTTTCAAATATCCACAATTAGGTAGAAAAGTAAAACTTATCTGCATTCCAACTACTTCAGGAACTGGATCAGAAGTAACACCATTTGCGGTTATCTCAGATAAGAAAAATCTAAAAAAATATCCATTAACTGATTACTCATTAACTCCAACTATCGCTATCATCGATCCAGAGTTCACCACTAACTTACCAGCTAAATCAACAGCTATGACTGGCATGGATGTCTTAACTCATGCAATTGAAGCTTATGTATCAGTAATGGCTAATGATTATACTGATGGTTTAGCTTTACAAGCTATCAAATTAGTATTCCAATACTTGCCAAGAGCTGTAGCTGATGGTAAAAATGATTTAGTAGCAAGAGAAAAGATGCACAATGCCGCAACAATCGCTGGTATGGCTTTCGCTAATGCCTTCTTAGGTATGACTCACTCATTAGCTCATAAAGTTGGAGCTGAATTCCATACAGTACATGGTTATACTTGTTCGATCTTATTACCAAAAGTCATTAGATACAATGGACAAGTACCAACAAAATTATCAGTATGGCCAAAATACACAGAATATTGTGCAGACAAGAAATATTGTGAAATTGCTTCTTTGTTAGGCTTAAAGTTTAAGACTACTGAAGAAGGAGTAGAAGCTTTAGCTAAAGCTTGTGAAGACTTAGCTAAACAGATTGGTCTAGCAACAGACTTTAGATCACTTGGTATTGATGAGAAAGAATGGAACAGCAAGATTGAAGAAGTTGCAACTCTTGCTTACGAAGATCAATGCTCACCTGCTAATCCTCGTGTACCATTAGTTAAAGACATGATCGAGATCTTAAAAGAAGCTTACTAAATAAGACAAAGGCAGGATTCAACATCCTGTCTTTATTGTTCGTGACTTTTAGAGTGCGCATTTTTCAGATACTACAAATCAATATCTTTTGCAAAAGAATAAGAAATTACCTCTCCTTGTTTCGTTGAATGATATCCATTCTCTTTATGGGAATAAACTGATATTTCTTTTGAACCAAAAGATTTAAATTTATCATATATTCTATCTAGTACTCTAATCTCTTCATCGGATAAGATATTACTATCAAAAACACAATCTGGCACAATTTGATGTTTTTCGTATCCATTATCATATGTTACCTCAATATGAGCAATATGATCTGCCGACATAATTCCAAACAAGACATCATAGTTTTCGGGGACCGGGCCAAAAGGTAGATGCACATATTTTAACCCAGAAATCGATATCCCATTTTCCTTATAGAAAATCATGTCAGAATAATTCAATAATTTCATAAGTTTTGTTTTTAACAGTTTTGGACATTTATGAGCAAAATACAAAACCATCGCACAAAGTTTGTCATAATCGAATCCCTTAAATCCATTTTCTACACATGGCACATTCGAGAAATAAACTTCCAATAGCCTTATTTTTTCTTGCTCCTCTTTATTCTTTTCTAATTTATCGATTTCATTTATAATTTTATTTATTTGTCTATCTTCTAACATCACCTCATTCTCAGTTATGTAAATTTTCATATTCTCAGGCTTTTTCAAAAAAAGTAAGAGACTATTGTGGGCTTTATCCTGAATTGCTCCATTTTCGTATCGATAAATCGTTTTATCACCCCAATTTAGGAGTTTGGCAAAACTTCTTTGACTTAATCCATATTGTTCACGAATGGCTTTTATTTCCTCAGGTAATAAAAGCTTATGTTTTTTTCGATACTTATTATACACATTAACAAGTGTCTCATTGTCTAATTGTTCGCAATAAAATTCTTCGCCACATTCTTCGCAAACCATAATATCTGCTTCAACCTCAATTTGTTCACCACAAACATCATAGCTTTCCATTTTAGTTATTATTTTCGTTTCAACTTCCTTACCACATTCTTCGCAATATTTTTTCATTAAGATCACCTCCATTTATCTAAATAAACTCATCTTCATGAAACCCTAAACACTTAAGGATTTCTTCATCATTTTCCAAAACAATCTTCACCTTCACATAAAACTGTACATCTTCAATTTGTTTTTTAAACTCCCATATGTCTCCAGGTTTACTTGAATCGAAGTCCTTCTTCGGCCCTTTGTAATAATCAGCAACAACAAGTCCTAACATTTCATCTTTGGCATCCATAACTGTTAAACCATATTTAGCTAATGACTGCAAGCTCTTTTTTCTAGGAACGAAATCATATTTCCCAATTGAAATTAATTTTTTCATCTTTTCCAAGAATTCTGAAATATCTGAACTGTTTGCTTGACCACTCACAATATCACCTCCACTTTTACTTATATTTTAAGACTTTTAATACAATTGTCAATAATTTTGTGGTCATAAGACCACAAAATACTTGCCGTTGATATTTTTTGCAGGATTGGACGATTATTGCTTCCACGATTGGACAAAAATAAATTGCATGGTTGGCATTTTGCTTAATTTTTTCTTTTATCAAAAACTGTTTTTCAAACTTCTACTAACATATGTTAAAACAAGTTTAAACTTTTTTAAAAATTAAGTAACACTGAATAAAAATTAAACTAACAAACACTATCGCACACACAGTTTATAAACTATGATAAATTCAAGAGTTATTACACTTCAACGGAGGAATAGAAATGAGAGATTTTGATGATATTGGATTCAGTTTATGCAAAATACAAGCAAGAATATTTGAATCTTCCATAACAAAAGCATCTTGTAGCTCATTGATCTTTATGAGAAGGTTCATGAACTCTCAGGTTGCCGAAAGATTTGACAGAATAGGTTTTTTATTTGAATCTTGTAGTGATGATAAAGTCTTTGATCAAATAATCGAGGAATATGGAGAAACTTCTTATGGGAAAGAAAAATATACACCTAATGAATTACATTGGATAGGTTATATCTATCGCTATTGGGCATATACTTATGAAAAAACAAGCAAACAATTATATAGATTGGTAAAGCCAAAAGAGTTACGTGACCTCTATTATCCTTATCATTCCTTAGATCCCGCAAATGCTATTGAAAGGATAATGGAAGCTAAGGGAATAAAAGAATATACAGAAGGCGAAATGATCCAAAGAGGTGTAGAGATATTACGTCGACTGATCAAAGAAAGAGAAGCTAAAAAATAAAGCATACGATATAAATTCGTATGCTTCTTTGCTTTATAAACCGTAATCATTAGTATAAGTTACTAGATTAACGTTTCTTACTCCTTCTACTTGTTGCAGATTCTTAATAAGATCATCAATCGTATCGGAATATTCTACTTCCAAAGTAGTCTCACAAACATTACTTGAATTAACTGATTTACTCTTAACTTTCTTCTTAGTCAAAGTATTTAATAATTCATTTACTTTATCAGTAGCCTCTGATTTATAAACAACAACTAATAGATATTGTGATTTAGCTTTGATATCAAAAACATATAACAAATAATATAATAAGCCTAAAGCTAATGAACCAACAATCGCAATGATATATAGACCAGCGCCAGACATGATACCAGCAACTATTGCCCAGAATAAGAAAGATGTATCAATAGGTTCTTTGATCGCTGTTCTAAAACGTACAATACTTAACGCACCGACCATACCTAAAGACAGAGACAAGTTAGAGTTGATCGTTCTAATTACCATGGAAGTGACCATTGCTAACATGACTGTAGTCATCACCATTGACTTATTGTATACAACTCCACAGAATGTTTTCTTATAAATAAAGACGATAAATAATCCTATCGCGAACGATACTAAAAGTGACAACAATATCATTTCTAAGGAAACACTAGTTGTAAACTGTTCTAATACACTCTTTTTAATGGTATCAATAATACTCATACTCTACCTCTTTCTTTATTACTTCCAAGCCCTACAATAGGCAAATTTTGACACTGCAACTCTTAACTTACTAACTGAATGTAAGATATCTAAAATGTGTTGAGGAATAAACTCATTACATTTTACCTCTAATACTACTTGCTTATCAGGATCCATGATCGGATATGTGATCATATCTTTATCAAACAGATCGGTGTTATATCTGCCACTGCAGATATTTTCATCAAATGTTATTCTAACATCACTGATCGGATATGTGAATGCTGTTCTACGATAATCAACAATGATCGATGGTCTTAATTGTTGAATATTCGCATTAGCTAAAAACTTATTCAAGAACGGTTTGTTAGACACAACATTTATATACTTACCTTGACATAAAGCATCAGTAGTCCTACGAGAGATTGAACAGCTCTCTTTATAAGTCATATCAACATCTTTATGTTTACATTCTAGCTTGATGACACTATCACTGAGATTATAGATTCTGATCCTATACTTACCACGATATTCAATACCATCTACTTTTTCTAACCAAGAAGATGAATAAGCATTATCGAAATATAAGGATCTAATGTCATAAGAATATTCTTCACTTATAGAGTTCTTATCAAGTTCCATTACTGCTTTTAATTGCCTTTTCAACATTTCAGCATCGACTTTATCGATGACATATTTCAATTCATAACGATATTCTACCATAAGTCACCAAAGATCTCCTGCATCTCACTATTACTAAGTCCAAAATAAGATTTTGTTTGACTTAATACATAACTTTCTCTATTTTCAATAAATGTCCTAATAGTCTGAAGGTTATTGTTGTACACACGCATACTAACATAATAACCACTAGTAGAATCAATACTATCAGACCATCTTTCTCTATCTCTTTCAATGTCATTAGCATACATTGCGATAAACTCATCTAACTTAGCATTTAATTTATCTTTATTAAAAGTATTCTTCAAATGATAACTCAGTCTTTCTAACCACAGATCAACAAAATCACTATTTTTGAACAATCTTCTTGGTAATGCATTACTATAAGTATTCCCAATCCAACCTGTCATACCATAAGGATTACACAAATATTCCGTATAGTAATTCACAGTATAAAACCTAAAACCGTGATCCATATCATAATAGATATACTTCCATTTACCATCATCGATCTCTGGAGAAGAAAAATAACGAACATTGTAAACATCTGGATTGACGCAATACATCTCACTTATCCAATAATCGATCAAATTAACAATATCTACTTTTGAACAGATATAGGCATAGTTATCAGCATCACTCATATCATGATTTTCTACCCAATTGAATAAATATTGAATATTCTCTGTCCCACACTTTTGACTAAAATCAACATTAACGATACTTACTGTATCAGGATCAATATTGTAATGATCAGCAATGAATCTCGCATTTACCTTTTCTCTGATGTTATAGATACCATAATACTCGCCATTGACATAAAGTATACAAGCTCTGCCAGCTTGAGTATCCACATACTCTTCACTTAAAGAAGTAGAAAATAGATCTCTAAAGATTGTTTTTGTCCAATCATTTGATCCAGTACGCAAAACTAAAGAATCATAAACAGCATTATCTCTATTAGAAAAAAGTTGATATTTCAGATTTCTTGCCCCATATTGAGCTTTAAATCTGATCGCATAACTCTTTTTATCATCACCTCTCGCATTTCCACCAAAGCAAGAAATTGCACAAGGAATAGAAAACCCATCATCTTCTTCAAAAAATTCCATGTAACATTGTAATTCCAGATCCGTATCATATGAATTGTAGTTCAGATAACTGAAATCACTGCTGTCCATGGAAATACTGACAACTGGTAATGAATTATTTTCGTTGATCAGATAAGTAGCAACATTGGTAGAACTTTCTATCTCACCACTATTGATGACCTTTGCTTTCAATACTGTAGTAGAAGTTAATGTTAAAGGACTAGAATAAACTGAGGAATATCTATCTGGTTCACTACCATCAGTTGTATAGTAGATCGTTCCATAGCCATGCAACTCAACAGCTAGATAATCTACATCATCATAAATACCTTTATCAACCGAAGTAGTTGGCATAAAACTAATGATGGCATTACCTTCCCCATTAGCATAACCCGGAGTAGGATCGGAATAGAAATAGAATCCTCTTTGATTACTTCTACCATAACTATAACCATTAGGTATATCAGCTAAGTTCATGCAATCAACGATCTTGTTGTTCTTACTTAGATAAACACCTTCATTTTCTGACAATTTAAAGTTAGTATGATAATAACTATTATTAGTTAAATTCGTATCACCACTTGCCATAAAAACGATATACTCGCCACTTGCTAGAGTGATATCTGGTAAATTGTAATCCATAAGATTACTTGCTGAAGTACTTAAAGAATATTCAGATAAGTTTATGTCACTATCAGAATTATTATATAGCTCGATCCAATCATAATATCTATTACCATTTTGAGCTAAGTAAGAATAGTTATTATTCATCACTTCACTGATGATAAGATCACTCTTGTTAGTAAGATACTTTTCTTGGAAAGCCTGGATGCCTTCATCAGTATTTTCAAAGCCTGGTGAAACTAGATTTGTCTTTTGATATTGTCCATCATTCATCCTAACAAGAGCTAAACCATTAGCTAAGGATTCATAATCCAACTCTGCAATGATCTTACCTGACTTACTTAAGATGACCGAACCATTTTTACTATCAAAAGTAAAGCCACAATAATTTTGTTGTAAGAAATTCTCTTTATCCGCATATAGGAAATAAATCTCTCCACTAGCAAGTTCAACATCTGGTAACTGTTTCTTAAATGGAATATATCTATCATTACTCAAAGAATAATCTGATAAATTAATAGTATGATCAGATACATTCTTTAACTCAATATAGCCTTCACACAAGTCGTTTTCATTAACGAAGTTACCATCATTTTTAGGTAACACTTCATTGATGACGATCTCAGACTCATCTTCCAACTTTAAAGAAGCAAGATAATTTTCTAATCCTTCTTTAGTATTTTCATAACCAGGAGTAGCATATTGACAAACATACCAAGTACCATCATTTTTACGATTCATTACCTGATTCTTGCTTAAAGAAACAGTATCTACTCCATCAATGATCTTACCTTTTTTGTTTACTAATATTAGTCTTTCCCCACCAGCTGAACTCAATTTAAAGCTAGCATTTAGGCCTTCTTCATCTTTACCAGTTAAAGCTATGACAAGATAACTATGTGGCTCAATAGTAGCCTCATCTATTACCCATTTGACTTTATCATCTGTATCACTTAAACCATAGCCACTAAGATCGATACTCTTATCAGTGCCATTATATAATTCAACATAATCACTCTTTTGATTATTACTATTTACATATACCCCAGAATTATTAGTCATTACTTCACTAATGACTAGTTCATTTATTGTTACTTCCTCACTATCGGGAAGATCATCAATGATCAATTGTTCATCTTCACTTTCTGCTAATGTCGAAAAAACGATTGCAACTAATAAAATGATCGCAATCACAACTATAAATAATGTATCTTTTTTAGGCTTTTCAAATGTATTTCTTTTCACTTATAATACCACCGTAATCTATTTTATCATATTTAGAAAAACTATTCATCTTCACTAGTCATCTTGCTTTTTTCAATACGATAAGTAATGAACATACTGATATATCCTAAAAGTAAATATGCAGTAGCATAAACTAGTAAGCCCATATCAGTTGTTTCAAATGTGATCATATATCCTGCCACAAAAATGATAGCTACCACAAAAGGATAATATAAACAATTGAGCATATCCTTACCAGCAGCAATACCAACCATGATGCTATAAACAGGATTTGTCATAAACAATAGTATAAATAATAAAGCTAAACCATTACTACCATCTACCATCCTTGATAAGATATATGGACAGCCAACCATTAGTAATATCGTAAAAACTAGTAATCCTAAAGTTTTTTTCATTTTCAACACCTTATTCATTATAGCAGAAAACAAAGTTCCGAAAATCAAAATAATGTCTTTAAAAATGAACAAAAAGCACTATAATATTTCGGAAAGGAAATTAACAACATGAAAAAGTTTTTAGAAGAGTTTAAGAAATTTGCATTAAAAGGAAATGTCATGGATATGGCAATAGGTGTACTTATCGGAAGTGCCTTCTCAGGAATAGTTACATCTTTAACAGATAACTTTATTAACCCAATATTAAACTTCTGCACAGGAGCAGCAGTTTATTCTGTAGAAGAGATCAAGGGATTTGCTTCATCATTTATCTCAGCAGTAGTCAACTTCATCTTAATGGCCTTCATTTTATTCTGTTTGATGAAAGCTATCAACAAATTAACTCACATCGGTGAAAAGAAAGTTGAAGAAAAACCTACAACTAAGACTTGTCCATATTGCCAAAGCAAGATCGATATCAAAGCTACCAGATGTCCTCATTGCACTTCAATCTTAGAAGAACCTGAAGAAAAATAGTTAAACGAAAGAACTACAACAAAAGTGGTTCTTTTTTTTGTGCAAAAAAGGAGATGGCCTAGAGTTAAACGCAAATGAAATATTAGACCATCTCCAATTCAAGTATGATCAACAATAAAGTTGATTATAATACTGCCGAATCTGTCGACGTCGGAATAGTTACTACGATCGTAAAAAATAAAGATCATAGTACACCCATCAAAGGAACACCTTATTCCGTAAATCAAAAATACGATGAAAAAGGAAATCAAATATCCGAAAGATATTCCGATGCTAACGATAATGCATATCTAGATATTGATTACTCCAATCATGACAACTCTAAATTGCATCCAATTGTTCCTCACCAGCACCGAATAACAATTACTAATGATAAAATAGTTAGAGAGAAAGGAGTAAAGATACAAAAATGACAGTAGAAGAACTTAGAGATTATGTAAGTTGTGGGCGAGAAATAGAATTCGAATTCAAAGGAAAAAGATATTCAATAACATACTTTGAGCAAAACAAAAAAACATGGATTTCTTTCTGCGAGTTTTATCAGGAGCCTACAGATGTAAAAAACAGTTGATGAACTTTTAATGGTCGAACGATACGGCATCACTGTTAAGGATATGCTCGCATCTTGCACAGAAAAAGATATTTGGATTTTCTAAGCACCTTTATATCATTTAACCATATCAGTATAATTTGCTTATTATCAAGTATTCCTAAAGCAAAATTAAAACTGACAATTTGAAAAAGAGGCAATCTTTATAAAGCGTGCCTCTTTTATCGTTTCTGTTATAATAATCAACTAATTTATTTGATTCTCTTTTTACCCCAGAAGAACAAAGCAACTGTTCCTGGACCTGTATGAGATCCAATAGTTGTACCAATATTATTGATGACTACTTTACCATTTAATTTAGGGAATCTTTCCTCAACTAGATCAGCAACTGCTCTTGCATCTTCATAACAAGCTGATTGAGAAATATAACATTTACCATCATAATCTAAGCCATTTTCAGCCCATTCTTCCATCTTATTAACAATCTCTTTGATGACTTTCTTCTTAGTTCTGATCTTATAACGAGGAGTAAGTTTACCTTCGTCATTCATATCTAATAACGGACAGATATTTAATGCTTGACCAACAAATCCAGCTGTCTTAGAGATACGTCCACCTTTGATATAGAAAGTTAAATCTGTAGAGAAGAACCAATGGTTTAGATTTAATCTATGTTCCTCGATCCATTTAGCATTTTCTTCAATAGACAAGCCTTGACTTCTTAATTCACTTACTTTGTCCATTAATAAGCCATAGCCACTACTTGCTCCCATTGAATCAACAATGATGATCTTTCTTTCTGGGAATTCTTCTCTTAAGCTTTCTGCAGCAGCACAAGCACTGTTATAAACACCAGAAATACCTGTTGATAAAGACACATGTAAAATATCTTTGCCTTCTTTTAAGAAAGCACGGAAATAGTCTTCAAATTCATCAGCATTAACTTGACTTGTTTTAGTCTCACCACCATCAGCCATAGCTTTGTAGAAATCTTCAAAGCTCATTGTTTGCCCTAAATCATCAGGATATTGTTTACCATTAAGTTGATAATGGAAACAAATATAATGAACATCAATCTGTTCGAAATGCTCTTTAGAAAGATCAGCAGTCGAACAACAACTAATAATATAATCGCTCATATTTTTAACCTCCACACTATTATTTTACAGATTTTTTCTTGATATACAAGTGCCATAAGTTTTATCTGATTTTACTTAGACCGTTTTCATCTAAACGATATAGTTCATTTGCTACCTCATCAATATACTTTCTATCATGAGAAATGCTGATGATCGTACCTGTAAATTTACTTAATACTTTTCTGATGACCGGATTAGATAATGGGCTGACATTTCTTGTTGGTTCATCTAAAAGTAAAACGTCACATTTATCTAAAACTAATTTGATCAAAAATAGTTTAGCTTTTGAACCATTACTGATATCACTTATCTTGCCTTGCATTTCCTCTTTAGTAAATTTCATGTTACCTAAATACATCCTTGCTTTAGTGATATCTTCTTTTTTACTAGAAGGACAAACATAATCCAAAACTGTTTCATATTTAGAAAGTTCATCTTCATAATCTTGAGGCATATAGCCTAATTTGATATCATCTCTATCCTTTAATTTATCATAGATAATCTTCATTAAAGTAGTCTTACCCACACCATTTCTGCCAATGATACATAAATGAGTTGGTCCTATTACTTCAAAACTGATATTATCAGTCAATTTTTTATCTTCTACCTTTAATTCATCAAGATTTAAAGACAAGATGATCTTGCTATTAGCTATCTTAACTTTTTCAAAGAAGAATGAGATACTCTCCTCTACATCTGGCAATTCAGTGAGCTCTACTTTATCCATTCTCTTTTCTTGAGCTTTTACCGATCGCATCTTCTTTTTAAGAAGTTGTGCGCCATGAGGATCACCTCGAGATATTGTATTAAGTTGATATTCTACTTTTTGTTTGATCTGTCTTAATTTTGCTTGTTGCTCGTCATATTCTCTTTTCTCAGAGCGCGAAACTTGAGTTTGCTTATCTATCTTTCTTAATCGCTGTTCTACATAACTATCATAATCGATTCTTAACAAAGTATGACGACAATCGGTTTTCTTTTTGATCTGTTCTAAATGTAAAATCATATTAGCAGTATTGGTAAGTAAAGTTTCATCATGAGAAACATACATGATCGGCTTGTTACAACCATTTATGAACTTTTCTAGCCATTCCAAAGTTTCAATATCTAGATCATTAGTAGGTTCATCTAAAAATAAGATATCATCTTTTTCTAACAACAGTTTTAATATGCATATCTTTACTTTCTCCCCACCACTCATCGAATCCAACCTTTGACTCAATAATTCGTCACTTAAGTTAAAATCATCAAGATATTTATACATCTCTCCAACTTTTTGATAGTAATCATCTTCAGTTTCAAAAAGCAGTTCAAAGCCAGTCTTCTCACTATCTTCTTCATTTAAAGACTGTTGTAAATAACCTATCTTATTACCTTTATTATCTATTGTCCCTGTGATCTTAGCGTAGATGCACTTACCTAATATTGCTTTTAATAAAGTTGATTTGCCATTACCTTCTTCACCAATGATAGCTAGCTTATCCCCTTTATTGAGCACTAAGTCTAAACCCTTGAGTAAATATCTATCATTGATAGATATACTGAGATTCTTTATTTCTAACATTATTATGCCTCCAATCTTATTTTGGCATAATTGAAGTTTATGCCTGACTTATCCTATTAAGTTGTTCATCCTCGCACCTCATTTCCATAAAAATTATCTCATAGTTTCAATAGTGAATCAATGATATGGCCAAAAGAAATATTTTTGCCACATTTTAGTCAAAATAATGACAAGAATCTTCTGCTATTGGCAAAAATATGCTATATTATATACGAGGTGATATTATGTACTACGAATCCGAAACTCTGGAACTAAAAGAAAAATTTTCTGATTCAATAACAAGAGATATTGTCGCTTTTTTAAATACTCAAGGTGGGATACTCTATGTCGGCATTAGTGATAACGGCAAGATCATTGGACTTGATCAACAACACATAGATGAAACTCAACAAAGATTATCTGACATTATCACTAATCAGATTGACCCTACACCATCAAATGAGATTGCCATAACTCTAATAAATGAAGACGACAAGAATATCATCAAAGTAACTATATCCAAAGGTTTCAAACCTCTTTATTGTATCAAAAAATTCGGCTATTCACCCAAGGGTTGCTTGATCAGAATAGGAACCACATGCAAAGAAATGAGTAATGAAGAGATAAAGTATCGTTATCAGTGTAATTTCATCGATGATGATTATATCTTAAAGGCACCAGCCCATTACAGTCCTTTATCATTTGAAATGATGAAGATCCTTTTAACTAGCAAGGGTTATCATGTTAATCAAAACGCATTTGAAACCAACTTTAGCTTAGTAAGACCTGATGGTTCATATAATCTCATGGCAGAAATATTAGCAGATGTAAACATGACTTCCTTAATATTTGTTAAATTTCAAGGAAACAACAAAGCATCCATCTCTCAAAGAAGCGATTATGGAGATCAATCAATATTATTAGGATTTCAACGTTTGAAAGATAGGCTTATAGCCGAAAACATCTGCATTACTAATACTAGTGTTAGACCTCGAATCGATGAATATTTGTATGATATGGACTGTGTTAATGAAGCATTGATAAATGCGATAGTCCACAATGATTGGACAATATCAGAACCATTAGTATCTTTCTACCATGATAGACTTGAGATCACCTCACACGGTGGAATACTAAAACAGATCACTAAAGAAGATTTCTATAATGGTATAAGTCATCCAAGAAATACTGTGTTAATGAGAATATTCTTAAAACTAGGAATCGTTGAACATACAGGTCATGGCATTCCTAAGATCATTGAAAAATATGGCAAAGGTGTTTTTGACATACATGATACTTATATCAATGTAATAATCCCATTTAACAGAAATGTCTTGACTGCTATTAGTTACAATCAATATGAAGATAGTCATGTTTTACAAGATAAACCAATCAACATAGAACTTTCTAAGAATGAAAAGAATATTTTATTAGAACTTATTGATGATCCAAGCATACCTTATGATACCTTAGTAACAAAGTTAAATATTTCTAGAAGAACCGTCTCAAGAGTTTTTAATTCATTAGTAGAAAAAGAATATATAAAAAGAATTGGAAATAACAAAACTGGTTATTGGAAAGTCATCAAGTAAAATCATTGACTTAATCAAATAAGAGTACTATGATTATCTCGTTAGCAATAGCTAACTGGAGGTCATATGAAGGAAACAATCATCAATGTTGAAGGTATGGCTTGTGAAATGTGCGAAGCTCACATCAATTCAGCCATCAGAAATAATTTTAATATCAAAAAAGTAACTTCTTCTCATAGTAAAAATCAAACAGTTGTTACTAGTGAAGAAAGCTTAGATCCTGAAAAAGTTAAGAAAGTCATCTCTGATCTTGGTTATGACTACAAAGGTCAACAAGAAAAAGAAGTTGCTAAGAAAAAAGGATTATTTGGTCTATTCAAATAGTCATTAGACACGCAAGTGTCTTTTCTTTTTAGTCAAACAAGTAGACTTTTTCTCTTTTTTGCTTATACAATAAAATCATTCAAGGAGGTTACTTATGAAAAGAGTGATAATCGTTGGTGGAGTTGCTGCTGGAGCAAGTTGTGCAGCTCGCTTAAGAAGATTAGAGGAAAACACGGAGATAATCTTATTAGAAAAAGGAAAATATGTTTCATTTGCTAATTGTGGTCTTCCTTATTACCTAGGAAATATCATCCAAGATAGAGATGATCTATTAGTGCAAACACCAGAAAGTCTAAAAAGAAGGTTTAACATTGATGTAAGAGTCAATAGTGAAGTGACTTTTGTTGATACAATAAATAATGAAGTAACTATCAATCACCAAGAGAAACTTAAGTATGATCATTTAGTTTTAGCTGTAGGCTGTAAGTCAAAACAGATTTATAAAGATATTCCAACATTACGAACGGTTGAGGATGTTGATGGCTTAAAAGAAACAATCAAAGATAAAACATCTATTGCTTTGATAGGTGGTGGATTCATCAATATTGAATTAGCTGAAAACTTGGTTAAGTTCAATAAAGAAGTAACCATTTTTGAACAAGAAGAGCATATTTTGCCTAACTATGATAAAGATATCATTTATTATATTCAAAAAGAATTGAGAGCAAATAATGTTAACCTATTAACTTCAACAAATATAAAAAAAATCACTAAAAACGATGGTCATTACTCTATCACTTTAAGTGATGATACTATTCTCAATTATGATCAGGTAATTGCTAATACTGGTGTTATGCCTAATACTGATTTTCTAAAAGATACTAATATCAATTTGGATGAACAAGGTTACATCATAGTTGATGCTAATCTAAAGACTAGCATTAATAATATCTATGCTGGTGGTGATGCTACAAGTTGTCTAGACTTCTTCGATGACAAACATACTCATTCTACATTAGCTGGCCCAGCTAATAAGCATGGCAGAATCATCGCTGATAATATTGCAGGACTAAATAGCAAGTATGAAGGATCACTAGCTACTAATATCATCAAGGTATTTTCTTTATCTATTGCCTCTACTGGCAAAAACAAGAAGCAATTAGATAAGGAAAAGATCAATTATCAAACGATCTGCATTCATCCATCTTCTCATGCTAACTATTACCCTAATAGTTACCCAATACACGCTAAGCTTTATTATGATAGGGATTCATTAAAGATCTTAGGTGGACAAGCCGTAGGAAAAGAGAATATTGATAAATTAATCGATGTTATTTCTACTGTCATCACTTTAAATGGGAAAGTGACTGATCTTTCTAAATTAGATCTTTGTTATGCACCACCATTTAACAGTGCCAAATCGCCTGTCAACTATTTTGGCTTTATCGCAGAAAATATTGAAAATGGTTTAGAACAGCTCGTCACGGTAGAAGAAGCTCTGAATAATAAAGATGACGTATTACTTGATGTACGTACTGATCAAGAATATCAACAATCCACAATAGGGAACTCTATCCATATTCCCGTTGATGAGTTAAGAGATAGGATAGATGAACTACTTCCATACAAAGATAAATATATCAACGCTTATTGCAAAGTCGGTATTAGAAGTCATATCGCCTGTCGTATCTTATCTGCTCACGGTTTTAAATGCCGTAATATCACAGGTGCCTTTTCTACATATCAAGCATTAAAGTAAGCCTAAGCAAAACATCCTTATTCAGAAATAAAGATGTTTTTATAGACCAGATGTGTCAATGCTTATGATCATTTGGGGTAATTGTTGTCGTTTCAAAAGATAACACATGTATATTGGTAAATAGATGATCTTGCCATCTTGTTCTATATTGGCAGTAGATAATACATATGCCTTTTCTATATGGTAATCAGAAACATTCATATAGTTATTTAATGATTTATGAGATTTATAATCTTTGCCAGATTTAACCTCTATTGGCACTACTTTGCCATCTATTTCCACAACAAAATCCAATTCACCAACATTCTTTTTCTTACAAAAGTAGGGGATCAAACCGTTAGCAGTTAATTGTTGAGCAACGACATTTTCAAAATGTGCACCATTATTCACTTCGCCATTATTTTTTATCAATTCCATCTTAGTCTCAGTGGGATAATTACTTGTGAGCAAACCAATATCACTTGAAAACAATCTGAACACATTACTGCTTTTACTAGCAAGCAAAGGAACTGTGGGATTATCAACATTGTAAACTGGCAAAGCAACCCCTGCATCCTTCAACCACAAAAAGCTATTTTCATATCTATCAAATTTGAGTTCCTTATCAACCATGGTAAAAACAAATTTCTTATTTTGCTTATTTAATTCAGCTGGAATAATATCATAAATAGATATCAACTTAAGTTTCTTATCATCATTTTCATATTGAGAAAAATCTTCTTTATATAGATTGGTTATATCTCTTTGAATCTTGTCTACTTCTCTTATATCTTTGGTATCTATATATGTTTTTACAGCAGCAGGCATACCACCCACGATAAGATATATAAAAAATAAAGATATTAACTTTTTATGAATATAATCATCAATTGGCTCACATTTATCATACTTTTCTTTTAACATAGTTAATGTAGCACTAGAAATATTGTTAGCGATCATAAATTCTTCAAAATCCATTGGGTACATTCTTAATATTGTTAGATATCCAACTGGGGCAGATGTAATGCCTCTTAGCTCAATGCCCAATAAAGATCCACTCATAACATATTTAAAGCTACCCTCATCCACCAAGAATTTAATCTTGGTCACAATCTCAGGACATTTCTGAATCTCATCAAAGAAGACAATAGTTTTGTGAATTTTACAGTCCTCCGGCATGATCATCTTTAATCGAATCAAAAAATCAGTTGCACTGATCTCAGTATTAAGATAACTTACCATATCAGGTTGATCAATAAAGTTGATCTCAAATAGCCGATATTTGCTTTTTTTGATCTCATCACGTATCATCCAAGTCTTACCAACTTGTCTTGCACCTGTTACTAGTAGTGCCTTATTTGAATTGTTTAACCAATCTTCTATCACCAGGCTGTCTCTTCTATACACAAAGCATCACCTCTATATTGATAATACAAGTTTTGCCCCGTTTTTTCAATGCTTATTTAACTCTTTTGCCCCGTTTTGCTAAGCTTTAATTATTTGAAATATCACCCACAATAAAAGAACACAAGACTATCTCACGATCAGTGTAAATAAAATACTAGCATATGATCAATAACTTTACTGATCAATTATAAATGTTATCTATTGTTGATTTAATGCATGAATCAATATACTCAATAAAATCTTCATTTATTAATAGATCATTAGCATATCTTCTCCAATTTAGTAATGCATTCTTTACCTCGTTAATGATCCTTGTAGCTTTTACCTTACTGATCCTCATGACTTTCGCAACAGATAATAAATCAGTCAAAGTAATATCTTTGCTCTTCCCATTTATGGTCATTTGATGTTGAGATACCCACAAACTATTTGGCTTATATGAAAAAGTTATGTCGTACGCAGGAGATAACGTCCATTTCCCTTTTTTATCCATTAAAAAGGTAAAGTTTTTTACATGATCATCGTTGTTACAACCCATCACATTAAATACCATCCTTCTAAAAAGTTCATCAATTTGATCTTGGATAATACCTATTTGTTGACATCTTAATGCCAATAGTTCATAACTAGCTTGCATCGGTATATTGTAGTCAATATGACATAATGCTCCAAAAGTTTGAGTATGTATTTTCTCACCGGCAACTCTATCAAATCTTTTAGTGATGAAATGATTTCTGCCATTTTCTTCTATTAACTGACAGTCCATCATATTTATTTCTGCATCTTTCGCCATTAAATAATAAGCATACTCTATCTTTGTATATCCCTTGGGGTCACTAAGACCGTGATCTCCACTTTGATCAACGCCATCAAATTTTAATAGGTAATAATCGTAGCCCTCCCCAGCATCAATTTGACCAGATTTAAAAATATTTTTTTCTCTATTCCAACTGATGATAGCTTTTGCTCTTGCTCCGCCTGCTGAACTTCCCACCATGAATAGTTGGTTTATTGAGCCTTTTTCATCCGTATGTATTTCCATGCTTCTACGATTGTTTAATACTTCATTAGCAAGTTCAACCAAGTTATCTATTTCTATTTCACCACTGTGCTCACTTGATAGATATGGCTTATACTCTAAAGCCCCCATTCCTCTTTTTCCAATATAGCAAAGTCTTTCAATAACATTGAAACTTTCTGGTAGCCTTCCTTGCTTTGCTAGCCAATTATCAATGACCGCATTACCAAACTTATCTGGCAATGAGTCACTAATTAACCCTGGTACTCCCTTGAATGACTGATTTAGCAATTCTGGGAAACTATAGACTTTATCGGATAATGGCATCATGATCGGAGATAATTGTATGTTACTTTTTTGAAATTCTTTATCATATTCAAAATTAACATACCCTTTTTCATCTAAATCAATATAAGCAATCCTTCTTCCCCATAACCATACTTCAGCTCTATTGATCATTTATCACTCACCCCATGTCCATGTAGTTTCTTTTTTAGATTTTCTTACTCTTTGTTTTACATTCCCTTTAACCTTATTTGCCCTATAACTTGGTCTATCAGTCACATCAGGAATAAGATCATCAATAGCATTATTCATACCTAGCGCACTTAGTAATCTATCCAATGTACTAATTCGAATATCAGCACCATTTTCAAACTTTTTTATAGTATAAATTGACACACCAGTCTTTTGTGATAATTCTTCTTGTGTTATTTCCGAGTATATTCTGTATTGCTTAAATCTTTTATTTAGTTCATTCATTGTTCCGTATCCTCAAAAAGATTATAACAAAACTATCGTTTATTGTAAAGTTGATTATCTTACACTTTGTATACTATTTTTTCTTTTATAGTTTATTATTTTACACTTTATAGTCTCTCTTTACTTTCATATACTTTTTTCTTTACTTTTCATTGCATATAGCTCATTTAAGTAAAGATAATTTCATAACTTTTACTTATTCCCTTGCATTTAGTATAATATGTATTCATACAAACTATTAGAAAACAAATTAAAAGCTCTAAACTTAACGA
>CAVCVO010000078.1:0-18010 GCA_963606005.1 Anaerovoracaceae bacterium | reverse complement strand
ACTTGTTAAAGCAACAAAGAAATAGAGAAACTAGTCATACAATACTTGCATGGCTTTTTCATTTGTAATTATGTCACGCTTTTTATATAATAATCGTGACAATAAGGAGAGAGAATGAATAAGCAAGTACAACAAGAGGTAGAAGCAAGAATAGATGAAGCAAGTAGTGATACTATCTTTTTAACCAATGATTTTAAGGATATTGCACCTATTGTTAATATACGAAAGGTATTATCAAGACTAGTTGAATCTAATAAACTAATAAGACTGATGGATGGTATGTATTATAAATCTGATAATAAAGAACTACCTTCCGTTGAAAGGATAGCTAAAGAGATTGCTAGAGAGTACCGCTGGACTATTGCGCCAAGTAGTAAACGCTGTTTATTCCTATTAGGTTTATCTGACAAAGATGATGATGAACATTCCTTCATTAGTGATGGGCCAAGCAGAACTTATCAATATAGTGAAACTACCATCTCTTTTATTACAAGAAGAAGAAAATATGTCACTAACTTATCATATATAACCATCATCTTTATTGAAGCATTACGAACTTTAACAAAAGATAATGTTGATAATAAAGTTATTCTTATCTTAAAAAACAAACTTACTAATGAAGATAAACAGACACTTCTTAAAGAAGCTAAAGGTATCAATGATTGGATCTATGCAATCATTAAAAAGATTTGTTCTGAGTAATATGTCACGTTTTATATAGATTTATTGTGACAGAAAGGAGGTAAAATGGCTAACTCTATCCAAAAAGAAATAGAAAAAAGGATTTTTGAAAAAGAAGAAGGGACGATCTTTCTAACAGAAGACTTCAATGACCTTGCATCATTATCAACTATTAGGAAATGTCTTTCTAGATTGGTAAAAGCTGAAAAGATCAGAAGGATAACCAATGGCATGTATTATAGGCCACAGTTCAGTAACTTTTTAAATCAATATGCTTATCCCAACTTATATAAGGTAGCTGAAGCAATTGCAAGAAAAAATCATTGGACAATTAGTTATGGTGGAAATACATGTTTAAACGGTTTAGGTCTTTCCACACAAGTGCCTGCAAAAATTATTTTTATCAGTGATGGACCAACAAAAATATTTACTATAAAAGGTAATCAAATATACTTTCAGCATCGTTCCTCCAATTCACTAACCAATTTATCAGAAGTTACTAAAATAATGATTGAAACTTTTCACACTTTAGGTAGGAATTATATAGATTCCGACACTATTAATATATTGAGGGGCAGAATTCCTTTAGAGGACCATGAAACACTTTTAGAAGAATCAAAAGGTACTTCTGATTGGATCTATTCTGCTATCAGAAAGGTGTGTAAAGAAACATGAAAACTATCGCAAAATTAACTAACAGCGAAAGAGCAATTATTTTCAATAATGTTGCTCTTTCTTTTCCTTTGAAACAGTTTGCTATTGAAAAAGATTATTGGGTCTGCTTTATCTTAGATCATCTATTTCATGACAGTGAATTTCACGATTTGTTTGTTTTTAAAGGTGGGACAAGTTTATCAAAAGCTTATCATGTCATTGAAAGATTTTCTGAAGATATTGATCTTATCTTAGATTGGCGACAATTTATTAATGAAGATGACGATCCTTGGCAAGAAAGATCTAAGAATAAACAAGATAAGTTCAATAAACAACTTAATAATAAAGCCAGCGAATTCTTTATCAATAAGTTGATACCAACCTTAACCAAAGAATTAGCTACTAAGATCAATGGCGAATATCACCTAGATATTGATAAAATGGATAATATGGTCATTAATTTCTATTATCCTCTAACCTTCTCTAATGAATATATGAGAAATTACATTAGATTAGAGATTGGACCATTAGCTAGATGGATACCATCACACCATGAAAATATTTCTCCGTTTGTCTGTGCAATATATCCTGATAAATTCATACAAAATGAAACTTCAATATTGACTACTGACGTTGAAAGAACTTTTTGGGAAAAAATCTCAATCTTGCACAAAATTTCAAACTTTCCAATCGATAAACAATTACCTAAAAGATATGCAAGACACTATTATGACATCTATATGATGGCAAGCTCATGGGTAAAAGAAAAAGCTTTTGAAAGGATGGAATTATTAGAAGATATAATTCAATTCGATCAAAAGTTTTACTATACTAAAAGTGCTGATTACCCTCACGCGACAACTAAAGAAGTGCAATTATTACCTAGCGAATCTACAAAACATCAGTTGCTTTTGGATTATGATCAAATGCTAGATATGTTCTATGGTTATATTCCAAAATTTAGTGATATCTTGTCTTGTCTAAAGACCCTACAAGAAGAGATCCACCAACTATGATCATTCTCAATGATCAATCCTTAAATATAGTAAAAAGTCCACTAGGGACTTTCTATTTCTTATTCATTGTTACTAACCAATCCTTACCATCTTTAACATGATAAGTATCACGGAAATTGTTTTGGTTTAAGCCAAGTGAGATATAATTACTACTTGAATTATATAAGATTGGTTTATTTATATCGACATAACCAAATGATCTTTCATATAAAACATCATCTTCAAAATAAACTTCATCATCATGAGTGATCTTTACATGGACCATATCACCATGTTTATAGCCAACCTTTACAAAGTCTTTTGTTAAGACATTAAATAAGATTGAGCCAAAATAATCACTGACAGAAGTGATGATGCCATTGATATCTGTGCTATTTACTTCAGCACCAATGAATATTGGCTCAGCAACTACGATATCTTCTACAGGATAAGCTTTACCTACCTGTTCATAAGTGATGATACCACTCGCCATTCTAGCTGCTGTATAAGCAAAGATGTCTCTACCATGGAAAACAGATACTTCCTTTGTTGTTGGATAACGATTGATCGTTTCATCTATCTCTCTTACTTCTTCAACTCCTACATTGTAGTAAAGATGAGTCAAAGTTCCATTATCAGGAGTAACAACATAATTGCCATCTTTTAGTTTAGCTACACAAGCTTTTCTAGAAGTACCAACTGTTGGATCAACAACTGAAACAAAGATTGTTCCTTTAGGCCAAAATGGTTCTACATACATTAATTGTCTTGATGCAGCTAATGGATTGAATTTTTCAACATCATGAGTGATATCAAAACACTCTAATGTTGGATCGACTTGTTTAACAACGCCACGCATACTACAGACTGCTCCCCAAGTCAAAGAGAAATCAGTTTGCCATACTATACTTGGTTTCATTTTGAGAAAGTGATCCTCCAATCTGTTCCACCATATAGATCATATTTAGTCGCAAAGTTACCTTGATTTAAAGCAATGCAGATAACTAAAGTTGAACCATTAAAGATTACTGGCTCATTTACCGCTACATAACCGAATGATCTAGCATATTTAACTTCTTGTTCAAACTTAACTTCATCATTGTGAGTGATCTTAACTTTGACCATATCACCATCAACAAAGCCAGCCTTCTTAAAGTTCTTAACTGAAACATTAGTAAAGCAATTACCAAAGTGACGCATAGCAGAAGCAATACAACCTTCAACATAGTTTTCTTTAACTACAGGATGATATAACTCATCATGTAAAACGATCTCTTCTACTGGATAAGCTTTTCCTACTTGTTCATAAGTAATGACACCAGCAGCAAGTCTAGCAGCACAATAAGCAAATAGATCACGGCCATGGAAGATAGAAGTCTCTTCTGTACCTTTTAATCTATTGATTGTTTCATCTATCTCTCTAATTTCTTCAACACCTACTTCGTAGAATAGATGAGTAAGTGTTCCATTATCAGGAGTTACAACATATTTACCATCTTTTAATTTAGCTACACAAGCTCTTCTTTTAGTTCCCACAGTTGGATCGACTACAGAAACAAAGATAGTTCCTTCAGGCCAAAATGGCTCTACATACATTAACTCTGATGAAGCTTGCCAAGTATTAAATGGCTCAATAGAGTGTGTTACATCAGTAGTAACTAATTGGTGACAAACACTGTCACAAACACCTTTCATAGCACAAGTGCCACTGTTATCAGCACCAAAATCCGTCATCATTACGATAGTTGGATAAGACATAAATTACCTCCAATATACCCACATTTTTGTTTCTGGTGGGAAGAATTTCTTTTTAACAATATAGAAAATTACAAAAGCTAGTAATAACCAAACAATGATCTGACATACTTTGTCATGTTTACTAGGCTCATGTTCAGCATAATAAGTTCTTTTCTTACTCTTACCAAAGCCTCTTAGATCCATCGCGTTAGCAATGCTATTGATCCTATCAAAAGATGTGATGACAAGTGGGATCAAAGTCATGATCGTCTGTTTCATTCTTTCTGAAAGTTTAGCTTTCTTCGGATCAAGTTCTACACCACGACATTGCATAGATGTCTGAATATTCTTATAATCACGAGTAATATCAGGAATATAACGGAAAGCTAACTCTACGATACTACAGAACTTATAAGGTAAGTGTAAACTATATAATCCTGCAGCTAACTCACTAGGAGTGATAGAAATGACAAATACTAAAGAAGTTAAAAATGAAGTCAACATCTTTAATAATCTAACTGATAAATACCACACTGTACCTCTAGTGACTACAAGGCGAGTAGTGACAGAGAATAGTACAGTTTGATCATTGGTATATTCAAGACCACATAATGGATTTGCGAGCCAATACAAGAAAATATTAAACAAATTCATCAAAACAACGATGATAACGATAGTCTTGATGGCTTTCCATTTTGGCTTTAACGAAATAAGAGCGATCAAAGAAACAATGAACAATGGTAGTAATAGTGGCAGGTCGAACGACATGACCGTATAGATAAGTACAATCGCAAATAACTGTACTTTACTTCTACCTGTTAGTTTATGTAGAAAGGTTTCTCCTGGAATCAGGTTAATCAATGAACTAGGATCCATGACGTTTACTCCTTTCTTTTGTGATGAAATTACTGATCAGTTTTTCTGGTGACATACCTATTCTCTCAGCCAATGTGTATAGAGAAGTCTGTTTTAGATTAGCTGTTTCAATAGTTTCATTGTTTGATAATACTTTAAATACAGCATCATCATTTATCAATTTGCCATTAGCAAATACGATTGCTCTATCAGTATACTCAATAGCTAAATGCATATCATGAGTGATAAAGATGATAGTGATACCATAATTACGGTTTAATTCATCTAAGAATGTCATGATCTCAGTATAAGAATGATAATCTTGACCAGCAGTAGGTTCATCTAAGATGATGACATCAGCTTTTCCAGCAAGTATAGATGCGATAGTGACTCTCTTTTTTTGACCATAACTAACTACTGAAATTGGCCAATTACGCATCGGGTAGAGTTGACACATTGTTAAGACTTCTTTAGTCTTTTCTTTGATGACATCTTCTTTTTCTCCTCTTAAAGTAAGACCCAAAGCTACCTCTTCTTTGATGATATCTTTAACAATCATCTGATTAGGATTCTGCATGACATAACCAATCTTTTCGCCTAATTGCTTGATGGATATGTCTTTATAATCTTTACCTTCAACATAGATCTTGCCATTATCAGGTCTAATGATACCTGTTAATAACTTAGCCATGGTACTCTTACCAGCACCATTCTTTCCAACAATTGCGATCTTTTCACCTTTATGGATCTTAAAAGATACATCCTCTAAAGCTTTGTATTTAAAGTAACTATAAGAAACGTTTTGAACATCAATGACACATTCACCTAATTGTTTCTTTTCTTTTTCTTCTTCTTGATCATAGAAAGCTAAGAGCTTATCCTTATATTCATCAAGATTCATTGAGAATATATCACTAGGTTTATCTTCTATCTTAAAGTCACAACCAGCCATCTTTAAAGCAGAAAGATATAATGGTTCTCTGATACCGTGAGTCTCTAATAAAGAGCTACATAACAATTCATCTGGTGAACAATCAGAGATTATCTTGCCTTCTTCCATTAAGATGATCCTATCAATATGACGATATAATACATCTTCTAAACGGTGTTCAATGATGAGCACTGTCTGGCCATTTTTCTTTTGAATCTGATCGATAAGATCAATCGCTTGATTTCCCATCTGAGGATCTAAAGCTGCTAATGGTTCATCAAATAATAATATCTTTACATCACCATGCATGATACCTGCTAAAGCAACACGTTGCTTTTGTCCACCTGACAAGTCATAAGGTACATGGTTTAAAAATTCTTGCATTCCAACAAGAGTTGCTGATTCTTCTACGCGTGGTAACATTTCACTTCGTGGCATATTGTCATTTTCCAACGCATAGGCTATATCTTCACCAACTGACAATCCGACAAATTGAGCATCGCTATCTTGTAAGACAGTACCCACAATAGAGCTCAACGTAAAAATGCCGGAAGTTGATGTCTCAATTCCGGCAATCTTGCATGAACCATTGATCTCGCCGGGATATGAGAAAGGGATAAGACCGTTGATACAGTTGGCCAAAGTACTTTTACCACAGCCACTAGGACCGAGTAATAATACTTTTTCCCCCTCATATATGGTCAGGTTTATATCCTTCAAAGTAGCTTCGTTCTGTGATTTGTATTTAAAACTAAAGTCTTTGAATTCAATAACCGGCTTTTTAGTCATCTTCTTTACTTAAATTAGTGCCACGAGCATTTCTTGCTGCCATAGCCTTTAACAGAGGAATACCTATGATAACTAATACAGCTGTATTAGAGATACCACCTGTTAAGCTCTGAAGGAATGTGATTGTAAGTTCTCCACCATAGAATAATACAGTCATGATTGGAGTGATTACACCAAATGCTAATGCATTACCAACGATACAACAAATAACATAGATAACCATCTGTTTAGGAGTAAATACACCATTATCGATATCTGCACCATATAGTTTTAAGCATCCAACGATCAAACCTAAAACAGCATTACCAATTGACCAGTCAAACCAGAAGCCCCAGCCACCGATCAAGTCAGCTAATACGTTACCAAGTCCAGCTGCTAAAGCTGCAGGTAGTGGTCCAAATAATCCACCAACAAGTACAGGTACGATCATAGCAAGAGATAATTTAGTGTTTGTAAATACAGTGATTGAACCGTAAACCATAAGTACACCAAATAAAGCTACGCCTACTGCGACACCAACGATAGTCTTAGTGTCCCACTTACCAAGTAAGATTTGTCCAAAAGTTTCTTTTTTCATAAGTATCTCCTTTTCTTTCGCAATATATAAATACCCTAGGTATTATTGCCAAAAACGTAAAATGACATCCTAAAAATGGACGTCATTACTTAACTTTGTTCAACAACAGTCAAACTTTTAATATCAGTAATGGCTGTTTTGAAAACTTTTCAATATAGTTGAAAAGAACAACTACTACTTTCATATTCTAAAGAATGTCTTCCCAAATGTCAATATATTTGATCAAACTATTTTATTAATTTTGTTCAAATTCTTGTGCTTGTTGAGGCTTGTTATCCATTTCTAATAGATCAACAGTGTTCTCACAAACAAGTGATAATACGACAAATAGCATACCCATAAATACTGGCTCAGCAATCTGAATAACAAAATTAGTTGAAATAGTTCCATCTACTGTATAGAATCCTAAGATAACACCTAAGACTGTTGCGATCAAACTAGCAGCAACTGGGATAAAGATCTTGTAGTAACCTACACGTTTTAATTCAGCTACACCTTCACGAGTATAAGGAGTACCTGCTTTTAATTCATGTTTGAAATAGTTCTTGAATGATAATACTACAAATCCGTTTGCTAATAGTTCTAATAATGAAATAAAGATCATTAATAGAATGCCATAATAATCAGTACGAGTTACTGTATAGTTGTAATATTCAGCTATTGCTTGTTGGATAACTGGTAAGATATCACCTGAAGCAACTGAAGCAAATACTAATCCGATTGCACACAAAATAACAACAATAACATAGAGTACAAACTCAATAGTAGCGATAACTTTTCCAAATTTAGCAAACTTTTGGATAGTTGAAATGTTTTTCATAAATAATTTATCCTCTTTTCTTTTATCTAAAAATACCTATTGATATTTCTTGAACGAAATATGCCAATTAATGCCAGTACCTATGTTATAGGCTTTAGCAAAGTTTCCTTGATTGATCGCAATAGCCACACAATTCAAGGAATTAATATATAATAATGGTTCACCTACATTTACGCAAGCAAAACTTTTCTCATAGACCATGACATTTCTATAAAGTGTTCTAGTGTTTGTGGAAATAGTGACTTCAACTTTATCACCATAACTAACATTGAGCTTTGCAAAAGTATCTTTATCAATATTAGTCCACAATGAACCATAACGAACATCTAATACATCAATATCACCACAGACAGCATTATCTTCAAATGTTGGTTGGATAACTGGTAATTCTACTAACTTATTCACATCATAAAGTGGACCTACTTGTTCAAAGGTAATGATACCACTAGCAAGTCTTGCTCCCGTATAAGCATAAACATCTCTACCATGGAAAGTATAACTTTCACTTGAACCTGGCATCCTATTTATTGTTTCATCAATGATTCTTACTTCCTTGATACCTAATAGTTTTTTAACGTGAGTTAAAGTTCCATTATCAGGAGTAACTATATAATTATCGTTACTAGTCTTAGCAACTATTGATTTTCTTTCACTACCAACAGTTGGATCGACAATAGATACAAATACACTTCCACTAGGCCAATAATTGATCGTTTGAATCAAACGATAGCTAGCTTCCCAAATGTCATATTGGGGTATTTCATGAGTTAAGTCATAGATCCTGATATTAGGATCAACACCACAAGCAACTCCATACATGGCACACACAGCCCCATCAGCGAGGCCAAAATCTGACTGAAAAATCAATGGGCGCATAATCTTATACCTCTTTACTAGTTAAGGATAACATAAAACTTGCATAAATGATAGAAATATTATTATAATAAAAGCATTAGTAAGGGAGGCATTTAATGACAAGAAAAACAACTAAGAGGGTAAAAAGTAGCATCAAAAAGAAGATTGTTAAGTGTTTAGTATGCTTACTCATGATAGTTGGTATCTGCTATTTCTGGGTATCTATCCATAATGAAGCAAGTACAACTGTTAGTCTATTAGCTGATCTAAAATCCTCTCAACAGGAATTAGAAAAGTTAAAAGAAGAAAAAGAAAAACTTCAAAGTGAAAAAGAAAAATTAACAGATGAGAACTATGTTAGTTCTGTCGCAAGGGGCAAATATCTCATAACAAAAGATGATGAGCAAATCTACGAATTGCCATCAACTGATAGTGGAGAGTAGTAAAGAGAAGAAATTCTCTTTTTTATTGCCCATCACTAATCATTTCCTCTAATTTGTTTTTTAATATCATCTCAACATCATTGCCATAAATATCTAAGCCTTCAGCAGCATAAAACTTAAGATCTTTTATTGTAAACAATGTGCACATTTCTTTAAGATATGATTCAACACTTGAATTTTCATTAAGATATCCACCACAAGTAGTGATATATATAAATTTATGAGCTTTACACTTTTTAACAATGCTTCCTTCTTTACTATAAGCAAAAGTTATCTTATTGACACAAATATGTTCAAAGAATACTTTCAACACAGAAGGAAAAGAATTGTCCCAATAAGGAGCACTAATAACAATAACATCACAACTAGCAAACTTTTTAGCTAGATCATATTTGTGAGAAGAAAAATCATTATTTTTAATATCTACATCTCTTTGAGAAATATCATCTTTACCAAAAGGCAATAAAGATAATTCACTGACCTTTACCATATCTTTCTCATACTTGTCACTAGGATATTTAACTTTTAAATATTCATCAGCAAGTCTTTCAGTACGTGAATCATCACGAATACAACTGTTAATATATAATACATTTTCTTTACTCATAAAATGTCTCTCCTTAGTCACCACAATATTATACTTGATTTTGGACAATTTCTTTGTTGATTATTTAGGAATCCATATAATTCAAAACTAATATATAGTGAAGAGTAGTAGATTATTTTTACATCAGTCAATATTATATTGATTAATATTGCTTATATATGATATTTTTGTCAATAATTAATTGACATTATCTATTGATAAAGCAATAATAACTATAGGAGGATGAATCTATGATCGATATGAATGAAGTATTGGCTAAAAATATAACTACTGCTCTTAAAAAAGCTGGTATTAAACAAAGTGAACTTGCTGAAAAATTAGTTTTATCAAAACAAGTAGTCAGTAATATGCTTTTAGGCTCTCGCACTATCAGTGCAATAGAGCTAAAAAAAATCGCCGATATCTGTAATGTCTCAATGGAGCAATTAGTTTCTTATGATGAGAATATTGACACCGATGTCATCCACTTATTTATGGGGCAAGTAAAAACAGACGAAGCAAAAAGATCAATAGAAGTCGCTGATGAACTTATAGATCTATATCTTTTCCATGATCAAGTGTTTAATAACCATGCTAATGCAAAAAAGCAAAGGAGTAGCCTATAATGAACAAGATCGTTGAAAACTGTCTTTTTGTGACAGATCCCAAAAAATTTAAAGAAATCAGTAGAGACACATCGTTTTTTACAATTAACTATGTTGGAAAGAACATCATTAAATCAGATATTTTTGATATTGCGAAAAACTATGTTAAAAGAAATGATAAACATTTAGAAATCTTTCGCTTACCCATTCATGATGAGGATCTTTGTGGCTTTACTTGTATAAGAAAAGGGCAAATATTTATGGTGATCAATTCATCATTACCATTAAACAAACAAGTATTTGCTACTGCACATGAACTTTATCATATTTATACTTACATCGCCAACCAAGATAAATCCCTATTACATAAAGGTTCATTTTTAACTTCTGAACATATAGAACAAAACGCCATTGATACAGAAGATAAACAAGCGAACGTTTTTGCTGGCTTACTGTTAGCGCCAACAAGTCAGATCAAAGAACAGATGGAAATTTATAACTTAGATCAAAATAATATTTATTCAGATACTATCATCAAGTTAATGAATATCTTTACTATGCCATACAAAGCCATTGTCTTACGTTTATACGAAGCTGATATCATCTCTAGAAAAGAAGCAGAACAACTATTACAACAAGAACCTACAGATCTAAATAGCCAACAAACTAATCAAGCTATCATTGATCTTGGTAATATTCCTACACTAATAAATGAAAATACAGATAATTTACCTGAGCAGAGAATAGAAGAAGACAAGAAGAAAGTAGAAGATATCATAAATACATTTAATAACTAATATGATCAATAAATATGCCATATTAGATTGCGACTTTTTTTCCAAACTGTTTATAACTCAAAATACTGTTGGTCAAAGATTCATTGATCTCATTTTAAGTATCAAAGAATTTTCTTTTATCAGTCATCAACAAACTATAATTGAACTGTCTAAACACAACAAAGAAATAGTCGATCATATTATCAGCTCTAATAAAGTCACTTTTTACAGTGATAAAGATCTAATATCATTATTCATGAATTACTACAATCAATCTTCTTTTTTGCTATTCATTAACATGCTCCATAATAGTTGTAATGTCTTTTCATCATCTTTATTCGATAATCATTATTTGTCTTTAGTAAATTATGTATGTGCTGATCAAAATAATGTTAATATTGATCAATTTGTAAACTTCTTAGAACAATGTGATTTATCTATTCCCAATGACAATAACTTGGGAGAGATAAAGCTATATACCATGTCTCAACTGTTTCAATTGATCACGCAAAATATCTATATATTTTGCTCGGATGACCGTAAAGCTCGTTTTATCCTTTCTGCTAACGCTAACATAGAATGTATAAGTTGCCTCTCCTCTTTCTATCTCACAAAGAAATACCTACGATTGTCAAAACAAGAAGCACAATGCTTCTTCGACAGTTGGCAAACATTTCATCAACAATTAGAACAATACCTCTTTCAAATATATGATAGAAGTGGTAATCAACTAATTAAACTGCCAGCACAGATCATCTTTAATCTTCTTTATGATGATAAACTAGAACTAATGAAAGATGGTTTTTTCCATATCATACACTTATAAAAAGTGTGCAAGTAACAACTCACACACTTAACATTTTACTGTTCTTCTACTTTTCTATATTCAGAAGTCATAATGCTGTAAAGATAGCATTCAATTGGTTTACCACCACTAAAGTTTTTAACATAATGACGATAACCATTTACTTGTTCATCATATTTTTCATCATCAATATTCTTTGTCTTGTAATCAATGATGACATACTTATCTTCATATTCTAATAACAAGTCAATGATACCATGTTTTTCTTGATCACCTTCTACTGTAATGAACTCTTGTTCTTTATAGATCTTAGCTTTCTTTACATCTTTCATAATATCGCTATTTATGAAATTTTTGATCAAGTTCTCATCATTTTTCTTATCAATAATAGAATAATCAGGATTAACGAAATCAATTTCTTCTAAATATGAATGTAGTTTAGTACCTTCATCCATGTTATTTCTTTGTGCTTCAGTAATAACTTTATTAGTAGATTTAGAATAATGAGACTCATCAATAGGTTTAGATTCAATCTTAGGCAAGTTATCTACTTTAATGTCATTTATTTGATTATCTTTAACACCTAACTCATTGAATACATTTTTAACATATTTTTGATATTCTTTTGTTAGGCCTATTGGATCTGATTCATAGAATTTATACATGTTTGTAACCTTACCGTTTAATCCGTCAATTGCATCAAGCATCTCAGCAAAATTCTTCCAATCAAGTCTTTGCTCATCCTTAATAACATGGTTGTCTTTTTCTTCGTAAATCACATCATTGCTACGTGGATAAACAAGAATTATTTTTTCTTCGGCTCTTGTTAAAGCGACATATAACAATCTAATCTTTTCAGAAATATTCTTTCTGTTTTCATTATCTTCAAATAACTTTTTATTAAATGTAGACATTACGCCATAATTTTCATCAAATATAGGTATTGAAATACCAGATTCATCATCACAAGTTATCCTTGCTTTTTGATCTTGAGTATTAAAATTCTTCGTTAATTGTGGATAATAACAAATTTTAAACTGAAGTCCTTTTGATTTATGTATAGTCATCATCCTAACAGCATTCTCGGTATTCTTCTTTGTTTCAAAATCTACTTTTCTATCATCATCATAAATATGATCAATATAATCAATGAAGTCCTTATATGATAACCCGATCTTTGTAAATTGTTCAGCTAATTGATAAATATAATTAATCTTTATCAAGTTCTCATTGACATCGCCAATTAGCATTAATTTGTCATAAATAGAGAACTCTTTAATGATCTCATCAAGTATCATTGAGATCGTTTTGCTCTCAATGTTTTTAGCTATTTCAAACACTTTCTTCATTAGATCAGTTTTATTTATATAACTATCACTATCCTTGTCACTAGTTGTCATAATTTGATGTATCTCATCATCACTTAATCGATAAGCAAAGCTACGAGCAACAGACATATAGTCTAATTTTAATTGTTTCAATCCTTCCTCTGTTTTTTCGCCACTTGAATTGTTTTTAACCTCATTAACTAGTCTAAATAAACTACCAAATACCATGAAAATATCACCATCTGATATATTTTCTCTCTTATCAATATTGATAGGTATTTCCTTAAATGTAAAGATATCTTTATATCTTTCAAATGGTTTTGAATCTTGAACTAATATACAAAAATCTGAATACTTGACTGGTCTTTTAAAGAACACTTCTTCACCGTTAACTTTTTTTGAGTCCATTACTTTATAACCAGTGTCAATCTTATCCTTTATGTCCTTTGCAATGATAAATGCTTCTGCTTCATCAGAAGAGTATGTATCCTTTTTCTTACTAGTATTTTCATCTCCTTTTGTTTGCTGGCCCGATTCTTTAAGCTCTTTCTCTCTTGCTTTTTTTTCTTCTTCACTTTCTTTTAAAGCATAACTAAATATCTCTGTGTCATAATCTTTTACTGTTGCATTTTCGTCAAAAGTAACTGATTCAAGTTTTTCTTTGATCAAAGCACAAGAATTATTGATACAATCTAATGCATCTTTATCTAATATTTCCCCATTATCATTTAATTCGTGAAATCTATTTATTAATCCATTAACTGATTCACATATATTATCTGTTATGGCATTCATAACTTCACAATATTTTTGATCATTATTTTCATAAGACCATAATAGATTCTTATATTTATCACCATATGTAAGATCATTCAGTAGGTTGTTATTAATCCTATTACAGAAAATGCTTGCTATATCACAACCGGTTTCATCAGCCACTTCGCTATAATTAGCCTTTAGTTTTTCACAAACAGCTTCTGACATGATGACTGCAGTATAGTTTAGATTACCATTTACCATATTATGAGCTAGATAATCTTCTCCACCAATGTTTATATCCATGATTGGATTAAAAATCATATTTACTGTATCAACAACTTCTTTTCTACTACGGAAGTTTTCCAAAAGATCTATAGAGATTCCACCCTTTTTATTACTATAATTTTCATATTTTTCTGAAAATATCTCTGGTTTAGCATTACGGAAACGATAAATAGCTTGTTTAATATCACCAACTACATAAACATTATTATTTTCTATTAATTTTATAAAATATTCTTGAACATCATTAGTATCTTGATACTCATCGATCAATATCTCTTTATATTTATACTTTAACTCATCTCTAATGACTGAATTCTTTTCTACAACTTCAATAGCCTTTCTAGCAATATCTGAATAAGTATAAAGATCATTTTCTTCTTTATATTGCTTCATCTTATCATTTACCTTTTTAACTATTTCAAAAAGGAACTCGGCAGTATCTCTTGAACTATCAAACCGATTCTTTAGTTCATCTTTTGTAAAGAATGCAGCTAGTTCTAATTTTTCTCTTTCATCCTTAATTTTGCCATAAATAGTTTCAGCTCTTTTTTTACAACCATCAACATAAATTATCCTATTTTTCGTTTCTTTAGCTCTATCCTTAGGGTTGTATTTTACGGAGTTTCGAACATCTTCATAATTTCTAGATGCAAGAAATTTATCCACATCCTCATTTTTCAAAAGATTAAATTCTTTTCCCACCATGCATTCCGACAATTGATTATAAAGATCATTTATCTTGTCTTTCTTTTTTAAAACATAAGTTTCATATTTTTCGAATAATTTATCAAAATTATTTTGCGAATATAATTTATCAAGATAAAACTTATTATAATCATCCAATATCTGATCTTTATCATAGCTCTTATCAAAATACTTATCTATTATATTTACCCAATCAATGATTATCTGATCATTTTTGTAGTTAGTAAAATTACTGATTATGTATTTTAATCTCGGATCTTTATTAGCATAGTATTCTTGTAAAACTTCTTTTATGAATCCAGTCTTTTTAATTTCAAAGATATTCTCATCGATGATATCTACATCCTTGCTCATACCTAAAAGATTATGGTATTTTTTTACTATATACAAAGCAAAAGCATCAAATGTAGTGATCTGACAATTATCTATTTTATTAAGTAATTCTTTTTGCCTGTTAGGATCATTTTGTTTGAGATCGTCACTTTCTTTTAATCTCTTTTTGATTCTTTCTTTCATTTCAGCTGCAGCTGCTTTAGTAAAGGTTAATACCAAAAGATCATCAATATCATCAACTACTTTATCTTCAACTAGCTTACCAACTCTTTCTTTTAATACAGCAGTTTTACCAGAACCAGCACCAGCAGAAACAATTATATTAGTGCCTCTTTTATTAATTGCATCACTCTGACTATTCGTCCACTTCATTGTCATTATCCTCCTTGTCTTCATCAGCTACTTCTTTTGCATAATAATCCTTTGGTTTCTTATAACAGATATTATTAAACGAGCAAAACTCACATGATCTATCTTTTTTACCAATACGGACTGGTTCAATTGCATAATGACCATCAAGAATAGATTGTGCTACTTCTTTAATCTTAGTTGCAACATCTGGGATGTAATCATTAAGTCCTTTTATTATTTTCTCTTGTCCTCTATCTATTTCTGTTTCTGTTTCAAATGGTATTACTTTTCTACTATTGCTGCTTACCCCTTTTTTGTCTGATTTAAATATTGAACGAATAAATTTGCTTTCTATATCTTGATAAACTGTTTTATCAAAACTCTTATCAAAAGCTAGCATAACATCTTTATCTCTCACCGTGAAGCCATTCAACTTAAGGCTGTCCCATTGTCTTAATTGAACTTCACTCCAATTTTTCGATAAAAATACATTTAAATCACCTTTTTTATGATTCTTTTTTACCATCTTTTTATCAAATGTTGGTTTTTTATTTATCACGGTTTGAATATAAAAGCCATATACTTTTACATCCTTATTTTTAAACTCAGCTATTTTATCTTCTTCTACTGCTTTATTAACTAAGTACATATAGATAGGTAATTGCATAGACAATCCATATTCAATTTCACTAAGTTTAGTAACAGCATTACTTCCTGTTTTATAATCTACAAGAAGTGCTCTTACATGTCCACCATTTTCATCATACATGATCTTATCTATCTTGCCTGTAAAAGTCATATTCGGAATGATGTCATCGATAACTATTTCTTTTTCAGTTAAATGTTTTAAACCATTATCTTTAAAGTTTTCATTTTCTTGCTCACGAATAAAACTAATGATACTTGGATCAGCCACCAAATTTTCTTCAACTACATCAATAAACATTTGAGCTCTTTCATCTACAGGATATTTAAACAATTCTTTATCATTAACATATACACGATATTCTTCTTTTATTTTTTGATCATCTTTTACCTTTTGGTCATCTTTGACAAATACATTTTCTAATATTTTATGTATTACATCACCTAAAGAAGCAGCAAAAATTTCTTCATTTATTTTAAGTTTTAAAACATAATCAAGATAATATTTGAATGGACATTCGCAATATTCATTTAAAGAAGAGTAGGATAATTCTAAATTAGATTTAGCTACTTTTTTAGGATCAGCATTAAATTGATTATCGTAACTTAAATAACTAGCTTTGCCAAACTCTTTAAAATATTTCAATACTTCTTTTTTAGCACTTTCATCACTGTACTTACGATATTTATCTAAATTATCACCATACTTCTTCAATCTCACACCTTTTGCAATCTCTTTAAATTGATATGGTGCTTTTACGCTATTTTTCATTTCATCTAAAAGGGAAGACTCGTTATATTCATTAAACGGACTCTTTTCCTTATAAGAGATCTGCAAGTTATTGACATTAGAAAGCCAAGCAAGTGTATTAGCCTTGCTGTTGAGATTTAATTCATATGTAGTAGATCTACCTACTTCATTTCTAATATTATCAGTAATATATTCCGTGTCTTTATAAGTCATTGGAATATTATCATTAAAGCCTACCAAGAAAAGATGTTGATCTTCTTCAATTGGATCAAGTACATTTACAACTTGGACAACATTTGTTTTCTTAGGTTGTTTAATATAAGTATGCTGAAGATCATCTTTGATCAATTCTTTTACTTCAGATAAATTTCCAATATACTTAGCATACTTATTAACAACAGACAACAAAGATTTTAATACACTAATATAACTGTCATCTTTTATTGCTTCTTTATCAAACCATGCTTGTACATCGTCAGTAAAACCATTTTTTAAAAAGTCTTTAACTAATTCAGTACCAATAATACTATTCTTTTCTGGTAATTGAAATTCAATACCATAATACCTCTCATATCTTTTAATATAAGGGAAGTATTCTGTATCAAGATTTGCTACTAAGATATTATTGATATCTACTTTTTCTTCTTGTATTAATCTTACTATCTCATCAAAAAGATATTCGACTTCTTCTTCAATATTATCAAACTTATAGATCTTATAAGATTTATCTTTCTTCTGTTCAAA
>CAVCVO010000077.1:0-3059 GCA_963606005.1 Anaerovoracaceae bacterium | reverse complement strand
TTTTTGACATTTATGCTTGCTTGTTATTATCTTGGGCTAGTTTATGATCCAACCATACAGCAAGATAGCCAATTGTTAGAAAGGCAATCGCTAATAGGAAAATGTTGATACATACTGCACTAACACCTAGCATATCGATATTTAAGAATGGATATGGGTATTTGTTTTCTCCTGTCATAAATTGAGCTGCTATCATTGTTATGGCAACATAAGTGATAGGAAAGATGGTAGCAAATAGTGGCATTTTATTGTCAGTATTTCCTTTTTCATCAAAGATGATCCAATCTAAAATTGTAGAAATAGGTACAACATAATGCAGTAAAGCAAGTCCTATCTTTACTTGCGTGTCCATATTTGTGAACATATCTTTTAGCATGAAGTGAGCTACAAGTCCTGTTAGAGTGATAGACATGCTGATCATAAACTTGAAATAGATAATGATCTTTTTCTCTTTATTGGTGATTTTCTTCTTTAAAGAATATATCACTAGGTAAGTGATAAAGAATAAAGCTACAACTAGATTACTTAAGGTTGTAAACATTCTAAAACTAGCAAGTGAGAATTGTGGTGTACCTACTTCACATTGTAATAGTATCCCTATGATCGCTGATAGAGCGATAAATCCTTTAAATAGATAGGATAATTTTATTAACAATTAATATTGGTCCTTCCTAATTTGAATATACTAATTGAATATTTCATCTAGCTCTTCTAATGATGGCTTAGATTTCTTGCACCATTTAGTAAACTTTATGTATATCCTTGTTTGAGGCAGTATCAGAGTGACTAATAGCCAAATAAATGACAAGATTATACCAAATGCTACGGCAATTAAACATACATCCCAACGTTTATAGATGAGCAAAAATATAGCACATGGGATGATAAGGCAAGCAATAACACCTCCAAGTTGGAGCCAATAGGTTGTTTTGTATGACTTCATATACTTGTTGTAGTTTTCTTCACTCAATATTTCTTTGGCCAATTCTTTGGCATTCATATTAGCTGCTTGATTTTCCAATAAAGTATTGATACGAGCAATCTCTGCCGCGTCTTTAAATAGCTTACTCATAATGATTTATCCTTGATTAAATGTATTGTTGAATTTTACTTTTGTCGTAATCTAAGATGATCTTACAATGATGTTCTTCAAATTGTTTATCAGAATAAACATCGATGACCATTTTGCCATAAGTTGTTTTGCCTTTTGTCTCAATATATGCACCACATTCATCACTGACGAAGATTGATTGATCTTTTAAGTAGGCATATGGTAATAATGCTTTATTAGTTAGATCACGAGTGATGTTTAGACCAAAGATGACTATTTTAACATTAGCTAAGAAGACTACTTGAGCACTATTTACATCAGCGTAAATATGTTTTTCAGCTACTGGTGTTACATCACCATAACTATCCGTTCCACCAACAAATAAGATCTCTTCGATATTTTCAGCTAACTTGTAATCTGTTAATAAAAGGTTTGCTGTTTCTGTTAATGGACCATTAACAATGATAGTGAATTTGTTGTTCTTTAGATCTTTCTTTGTTAAGATATTAAATTCACTGTCTTGAGAGATTTTTTCTTTTAAAAGGGTATTTTCTTTACTTTCTTCTAAACTTAAATATAGGTTTTTCATTTAAGCCACCTCACTGTAACTTCTGATATAGTCAATCATATAATTGATGAACTTTTCTCTATCAAGATCCATCAAACATGAACAATTAGCTTGTTTACCTGTGATATTGTAGATATCACCAACAGTAGTTCCTTTACAATATTCACTACTTGTTTCAATTTCAACATACATGTCTTTGATAGTAAATATTTCAGGATGGATAAGTACCATAACAGCACACAGATCATGCATAGGTGCTCCAGGATAACCAAGAGATTTGTGGAAACGGTAGAAGAAATCTAGCCATTGCCATACGATCTCTGATACGGGATTACCGATCTTTTTGATCTGTTCAACATCCTCTTGTAACACAAGAGCTTTTTCAGTAACGTCAAGTCCAGCCATATAGATATGGATGCCACTACGATAAACGATATCAGCAGCATCTGGATCAACTAAGATATTGAATTCAGCAGCTGGTGTCCAGTTACCGTATTTGATTCCACCACCCATTAAAGAAATATGGCTGATCTTTTCTTTTAACTCTGGATAAATGATGAGTAAAGCTGCAACATTAGTTAGTGGTCCGGTAGCAACTATTACTACTTGTTCATTACTTTCTTTAAGAACTTTAGCCATTAATTCAACAGCAGTGAGTTTATCAAGTTCTTTTTTTGGTAAAGGTAATACTGGTCCATCAAGTCCACTTTCCCCATGAACATTTGTTGGGGCTTTTAATGGTTCAACATATAATGGTTTGTCTTGACCTTTAGCAACTGGTCCATCATAGCCGATAAGAGCTGAAATACGTTGTGAATTATAAGCTGCTTTACTAGCAGAGCAGTTACCATTGACAGCAGTGATCGCCAAGATATTGATGTCTTTGCTTGCTTGAGCAACAACCCAAGCAATGGCATCATCGTGTCCAGGGTCACCATCTAAGATAACAGGAATAGGTTTTTTAAGCATTTGTTTTTCCTCCAAACATTAATTTTATTATACAAGAAAAAAGCCCTGATGACACAGGACTTTTCTTTTACTAATGATAATTACTACTTTAAGCCGTACTTCTTGTTGAATTGTTCGATACGTCCTGCAGCAGCCTGGAAACGTTGTCTACCTGTGTAGAATGGATGGCAGTTAGAACAAGTATCAACTTTGATCTCTTTCTTAGTTGAATGTGTTGTAAATTCTGCTCCACATGATGCACATACGACTTTTGTTTCATAAACAGTTGGGTGGATCTTTTCTTTCATAATTCAGTCTCCTTCCGCCTTGGATCTCATGCGTATCCAAAGTAAGTGCTTAATAATATTATCATACTTGTAATGTTAATTCAATAGTAAGAAAAATCAGAAATTTTAATTTTCTCTGTCAAGCATGATCTTTTTATTAACTTCATCAATACGATAGATCACATCGGTTTCTAAAGCTAACTTT
>CAVCVO010000076.1:0-59260 GCA_963606005.1 Anaerovoracaceae bacterium | reverse complement strand
GATCATATCTGTGATCTTATTAGCATCAGTACAAGAAATTGTATAACCCTTAAGAGAAACTAGTTTCTCTTTTAATATGCGACATTTTGTACTTAAATAGATATCAGCTTTATGTTTACCATTTCTGGCTTCTTGAACAAGATTTCCTAAAGCAGAGTTACCATCAAAAGCTAAGACTATTGAGCTTCTTTGTTCAAATATCTCGTAGTTGAATGATTTGTAGATACCCATTTCTTGGGATTCTGTTGAAATCCTAAAGAAATTGATCTTTGATCTTTGTAACTTTTGACTATCAGCTTTAGTCAATAGAGAAGGAACGATAGAATAGATCGTAAAGCCTCTTGTGTTATGATCAACTAAATATTTTTCATAATAGTTTAATTTATGACCAATAACGAAGAAGAATTTATTAGGATCTAATCTTTCTAATAAATTATCGATGATATCTTTTTCTATCTGATACATGCGACAAGCACCAGTTGAGAAACTACCACCTGCTAGGATAATCGGATATTTATCCCAAGTCAATTCGTGTACTCTTTCCTTTAATATCTGGTAAGTTGATACTTTATTGATCTTAAATGTTGGACGATCATTAGCCTGGCCTACTTGTTTGAGTTGCTCAGTGTAATAGTCTTCAATCGTTTGATCTTTGATGATCTTTTTGAAAGCTTTTGTTTTCTTTTTAAAATAGATCGTTGCTTTTTTGATAACTTCATCTTCTACTTTTCGCATTGTTAGAAACTCTTCATTAGTGATATTGATCAAGTTCTGTAAAGCCAATTGTTCATCGATCGTATCTGTGCCATATAGACCACAACCATCAGTACCTTGAACGCATTTAATGCCATATTCAAGGTATTTTTTTAATGGGTGTTTACTTAATGATGTTAAGTTATTTAATCTGATATTACTCGTAAGTTGGAACTCTAAGATCACATTAAGTTCTTTGATCAAGTTTAATGTTTGTTTGCCTAATTTAGTTTTTAGATCTGCTCCATAGACACCATGACCGATCCTAACTCTTGGACAAGCTTGTCCTGGTAATAGTGAATCCTTTACTGCTAATAAGGCTTTAGCCATATTAGATTTTAAGGAATCATTTTCGCCAGCATGGATCCTAATAGTGAAATAAGGATCATTTTTAGCAATCTTTTGAACGATCTCTTTTATGACATCTTTCAATTCTGAGATATCATTGATCTCTTCCCCGACAAAGTCACAGCCTACGACATATGGGTCTTTACAAGTGATCTTCAATACTTCGATATTTTCACTTAGATAATCAATAGAAGTAATGTCATCTTTGACTATCGTTAGTGGTATCCTACGTAAAGCAGCTAGATAACGGATGGCTACTCCTGTTTCTTGCTCGACTAATGGTAAAATATAATGCATTTCTTTTAACATTTTGACCATAGAAGGATCGTTCTTAACTAAAGTAGTATCAGAAATCTCTATATAATTTACTTGTTGCTTTTGATAAGTTCTACCGATCCATAACAAGGTATCTTGAAATAAAGTAAGATCTTGGTAGTTATGATTGTTCATATCTTTGATCATCTTGCTTAAATAATTATAGATATCATAATCTTCGATCTTTTCTAGATTTTTTAAAGGAATGCGATAGTTTGCTTCAACACCTTTAGTGAAGACATAACGGTATAGATACAATTTCTCTAGGTTAGTAAATACTGCTTGTGAGTCTTTTAAGATTACTAATGAATTTCTGATCTTATTGATATTCTGAGTAGAATTTTCAATGTTGTTTAAGATAAGATCAGCAAAGTTGATGAATGTCCTATCTTCTACTTTACGTCGATCATGCTTATCATCTAAGTTTAAAGGTTCTTTAAATGTAGAGATGACTTCTTCTTTTTGTTTATCTATAAAGGCTTCTTGTTCTTTAGATAGCTGCAAATCAAGCTTATGAATGTAATATAAAGGATATCTTATCTGATGCTTGATGGCTAGAGCGATCAAGATGTCAGGATTTAAAGTAGCATTACCATGAGTATGCAGATCTGTCTTAAATTTAACGTCATCAAGAATATAAGATTTGATAAGAGTATGACGGATATCATATTTATAATCTTTTGTTTGCGACATTAAAGTCTTAGAGATTGCTGGTACTGTTGCGTTTATCTCTGTTTTACCATCAGGATAGATATTAGCGATCTTTGTTCCTGCTAAACGGAAAACATAAACGATCTTTCCATCGCCTTTGATGAAACAAGGAATCGTGCCTTTTATGACTTTCATATGATTTTCATCGTAAGAGATCGGTTGTTCTAATACTTTTGCTAGATTGGTTATTAAATTGCCATGCTTATGATTGGGCGTCTCTAGACGATAAGAAAGCACATTGCGTTTCATATAAAGTTTGATAACGATATCTTTTTCTTTGTCTAAATAAAATTCCTTAAACTTTGCCATAGAGTTACCTTTACCTTGATAAATATTGCAACTAGTATATCACATATAAATAAGAACATTAAAATATTTTACCATCTGTTTTTGACTTTTTCTGCGAAGCCTAATTGCCCATTTAATTGGATGATAGTTTTATCATCTAATCGACAATGACCGTAAAATTTTCCAAAGACTTGATGTTGGTCACTTTCGATGATAAGAGCACTAGTCTTACTTGCCCTATCTAATATTGGTTTGAAAGTAAGATCTAATCTATTTTCGTTATCAGTAAAATGCCAATCAGCATAATAGTCATCTCTGTTTCCTTTTGTTGGTAAACCAAAATCTACTTGATCTAGTTTATGAGCTTTACCATTATAAAATAAGATATTTTCACTTGCTGCTGAAGTATCACCAAAGCCATAGCCTAAGTTGAACCCAAAAGCAGTACCATCTACTTCACAGCTCAGTGAACTCCAATACCAAGTGTTGTTATAAGTCCAGATACCTCTTCCCCAATCTAATACGCCATGACAATTATTAAAGTCATACTTTTTATCACCAATAGTAACTTGGCCTTTTGCTTGTAGGCAATTGATCTTTTGATTAAAGTAGAAGTGACCTTTCTTTTTAAACGGAGTAGCAATGACTAAACTGTCCTTACCAGTTTCACTTAATGAAATATCCCAAGATATCTTATTATTTCCTTGGAAATCATTCATGTGACCTTTAAGTCTTCTTGAACCATTATCATTTAAGAAAGTAAGTTCATAGCCTTTACCTTTCGAAGACAAGTCACCAGTAGTGGAAGAAGATGGATGGGCTTTACTACCTAAAGTCATAAATTGCATAGGAGATTTAGTGATTTGCCATTTTTCATCAAAGTTTAAAAATGATATTGAATCAAGTCCCATGTAGCCGTTATCAGCGATCGTTAAAGCTAGACCATAATGATCATTACCAATGTAATAATAATCCCATTCCTTTGTTTTAAAACGTGTGAATAAATCTGTCTTTTTATTATAGATAGGTAATAGTTGAAGGCAATAACCTGGTTCAATGATGTTATTATGTTCATCTAGTAAGTTTTTTCTTTCTTTTATCTCTTTCTGCATATTGTGATCTCCTTATATTCTTTTCTTTATATTAGCATATTAAAGCGGTTATAAAAATATGAAATAATTTTCTTAAAAATTTTCATTTTTGTTAAATAATTTCATACAAATTTCATAAAAGTAGTGTTAAATAATATTGTAATTTCAAAGAGAATTACCTCGTTTCCCCCTTCTTGAATTAAAATTTTTGAAAAATATTGGTGTCGGTTGACACCTTTATTTTGTTAGAGTAAGATTGCGTTGGTGATAAGTATGTTTATTGTTAAAAGATTACATAAAGGACAAGATCTAAAAAAAGAGATTGAAAATATTGTGAAAGAAAATGATCTTAAAGCTGCGGTTGTTTTGTCAGCTGTAGGATGTATCTCACATTTAGAGATCAGACTTGCTGGTGGAAAGGATTATTTAAAAACTGATGGTGATTATGAGATAGTTTCTTTAAATGGTACATTATCCAAAGATGGAGTGCATTTACATATCGCAGTAAGTGATCGAAATGGTAAAACTATTGGAGGTCATTTGTGTTATAATTGTTTAATCAATACGACTTGTGAGTTAGTCGTTGAGAGTGTTGATGGATATTTATTTTCTCGAGAATTTGATGAAAATACTGGTTATCGAGAATTAAAGTTTATGGAGGAAGAAAAATGAAGTTAACTAATTATTTTGTTGGATCTGAAACAGCTAAAAAGGGCATATTACAATTATTGATATTACTTGTTGTCTATGCTGTATTCTTATGGGCAGTAGGATTTCTTGTTAGTATCATTTCAATCATACCCCTTATTGGTTCTTTAGCATCATTGATCGTCAAGATCTTAAGAATCTATATTGGTTGTTGTGCGATAGTAGCAATCTTAGCTTGGTTAAAGATAGTTAAATAGTTAAAAAACAGACTTAATGGTCTGTTTTTATTAACAGTATATAGAGATCGTTGATATTAGTACCGGTAGGGCCAGTAAATATCAACATATCTAATTGCTTTAATAGGTTGTAACTATCGAAATTATTGATATAGCTATCGATATTTAGAGCTAAGGCAGATCGTGCCATTTTGCTAGTGCAATAGCCACCAGCAGCATCAGTTGGACCGTCAGTACCATCAGAACCAAAAGCAATGAGGGTACTATTTTTTGTTTTAGCCATTTCATTTAAAGAAGAAGCAATGAGATGTTGACATCTACCTCCTTTACCATTACCTGTGACAGTTAAGATAGGCTCACCTGAGAAGATAAAGGCTTTGTTGGTAGTATATTTTTCTTTAGTAAATGCTAAGATCTTTTCTTTTAGTAAGTTTACATCACTAGTAAAGGTTGTTGTGACTATTGTTGGATCATAACCAAGTTCTATTAGCTTTTCTTTAGCTATTTCAGCTAATAAGCTATTGGAACCAATGACTTGAGAAGAGATGTTACCTAATTTTGGTAGTGGTTGTTTCAACAAATCAACATCGATATTTAGATCATAAAGATCATTTAATTCTAAGGCTCTCTTTGTGTCATCTTTACTTTGGACTGTTGGGCCAGAAGCAACAATAGATAAGTCATTACCGATGACATCACTTAGGATGAAGTTATGAATGTGGCCTTTACACATTTTAGCTAATTTGCCACCTTTGACTTGGGATAATTTCTTTCTTATTAGATTGATATCATAGATATTGACTGCATTGTGTAATAGTATTTCATTGATTTTTTGAAATTGTTCTAAAGGTATCAAGGGTAGTTCTAATAAAGCACTCCCACCACCACTGATCAAAAAGATGATATCATCATTTTCTTTAGTAGTTTTTACTAATTCGATGATCTTTTCAGTGGCTTTTAGAGAGTTTTCATCAGTTATCGGATGAGCAGCTTCATATATTTCAAAGTTAACGATACTTGACTTTGCATGACCATATTTAGTTAGGACGATCCCTTTATCAATCTTCTTGTTTAGGTATTTTGAAGTGATGGATGCTAATTGCCAAGCTGCCTTCCCAATAGAGATGACTAAAAGTTTTCCATTATCAAAAGATAAGTCGGCTAGTTGTTTTCTTAATTGAACTGTCGGGCTGCATTGTTTGAGAATGTCATTTACTATTTCTTTTACTTCTTTTTCCATAAATAGATTATAGAACATTCAAGTAAAATTTGCTTATAGTTAATGATATTGTGATAGAATAATAAGGAAATTGAGGTGTTTTATGGATTACAGTGCAGTTGTTGTTGCTGCTGGCAAGTCACAAAGATTTGGTGGCAAAATAAATAAATTATTATATCCTTTGGGTGATGGTAACTTAGTCATTGATAGAGCACTGAGATTATTTAGGGAGGATAAGGATTGTAAGCAGATTGTCATTGTCACTAATGAAGAGACGATCCAATATCTCGCTAATAATAGAGCAAGTGGTAAAGAATCGTATTGCTTTGGGGGAGCAACTAGAAGTGATAGTGTCTTCCATGGGTTACTAGCAGTTACCTCTGATAAGGTATTAGTCCATGATGGAGCTAGATGCTATCTCATTAAAGAGGACCTAGAAAAACTAAAGACTGCTTTAGAAAGTGAAGAAGGAGCAATTCTTGTCGGAAATGTGGTTGATACAGTTAAAAAGGTTGAAGATGATTATGTAGTTACAACTGTTGATCGTTCCACATTAAAAAGAGCTTTGACCCCTCAAGGATTTAATACCGATCAATTATTAGAGGCTTATTATAAGTCAAGAAAAGATGGTTTTGTGCCAACCGATGAGGCATCAGTTATGGAGAAGTATAGTGATGTGAAGATTAAATGTGTTAGTAGTACAGGACACAATAGCAAGGTCACAACACTAGAAGATATTAAGAGGTTTGAGTAAATATGGATTACAGTTTAAGAAGAGAAAAGTTATTAGAGTCATTGCCAGAGTATTCTATTGCTGTTTTATACTCTGGAGCAGCACCATACTCAATTGGTGATGAGAAGTATCCTTTCAAAGTTGATCGTAGCTTCTATTATTTTACAGGAATAGATAGAGAAAACTTATATCTAGTCTTAGTTAAAAAAGATGAAGGCGAATATCAACAGATGTTATTCATTGAGCCATTTGATGAAAGAATGGCTAAATGGGTAGGAGGTAAGATCTTACCTGCAGAAGCTAGCAAGATAAGTGGTATCTATGATGTTCGTTATGTTGAATCATTAGAAGAAGATATCTTTAATATCATCAGTAGATATGGACTTATCCAACAGTTCATCTTATGTGGTGATATCACTAAGCAAGAACTTAACCAAGTTAATGTTGTAAGTGAATTATTTAATGATCTAAGAAAGAAGATGCCAGATCTTACAGTATTAAATATCTTTAATGAGATCTGTGCTTTAAGAATGGTCAAAGATGATGAAGAGATAGCTATGATGCGTAAAGCTATTGAAGTTACAAATGAAGGTATTCAAACGATGATGAACAATTCGCGTGAGAATATTTATGAGAATGAACTAGAGGCTTATTTTGATTTTGTCTTGAAGTGTCATCAATGCGATCATGCTTTCGCTACGATCTGTGCTACAGGTAAGAATGCAACAGTATTACACTATACTGAAAATACGGATTATGCTAAGAGTGATGAGATGGTATTATGTGATCTTGGTGCAGCTTATAAATATTACAATGCTGATATCAGTAGAACATTCCCAGTTAATGGTAAATTTACTGAAAGACAGAAACAGATTTATGACATTGTTTTAAGAGCTAATAAGATGGTTCAAGAGATCGCAAAACCTGGTCTAACAACTATCGATTTAAATAAGAAAGTTGTTGAATTCTACGAAGTTGAATTAAAGAAGATCGGTTTATTAGAAAATGGTAAGAAAGTAACTGATTACTATTGGCATGGTGTTTCTCATATGATCGGTTTGGAAACTCATGATATCTCTATTAGGGAATTGCCATTGAAACTAGGATGTGTCATTTCTAATGAACCTGGATTATATTTAGAAGATGAAGGCATTGGCGTAAGAATTGAAGATGATTTATTGATCACAGAGAATGGTTGCGAATGCTTAAGCAAAGATATCATTAAGGAAGTTGATGATATTGAAAACTTTATGGCAAAATTCAAGAATTAATTTAGGAAATTGTTATATTTGTTGACTAATATAATAGTGAAAGGAAATAATTCTTGACTTTACATAACGAACTAAATTTGATAGAATAATTACCGTATGGGTAAATCTATTAGATTTATTCCTTGTCCGTTTAGGACCGATAGACCAAAAGGAGGTAGACCATGAAAAAGTATGAGATCATGTATATCCTGAATTCATCTTTGGAAGAGGCTGCTCGTAAGGAAACCATGGAGACACTTAATGCGATCGTTACTGATGGTAACGGCACTATTGAAAAAGTGGACGAATGGGGAATGAAAGAGTTTGCTTACAAGATCGAAGACATGACTAAAGGATACTATGTTGTAATGACTGTTGTTGCTGACAGCGCAGTTGTTAGTGAATTTGATCGTATATGCCGTATCAATGCTAATGTTGTTCGTCATATGATCGTCAAGAGAGATTAGTTGGTGAACCAAATGATTAATCGAGTAATTTTAGTGGGTCGATTGACTCAAGAACCGCAGATGCGTAAAACTCAGTCAGGCAGATCTGTCTGCTCATTCACGCTTGCCGTGAATAGAAGAAAAAGTTCAAATTCTTCTAATACAAATACTCAAGAAGCTGATTTTATCAGTTGTGTTGCTTGGGAGAAGAGTGCTGAGTTAATGTGTAGCTATTTGCACAAAGGTTCTCAGATTGGAGTAGAAGGACGTATCCAAACAAGAAATTATGATGATCCTAATATTCCAGGTAGAAAAGTGTATGTTACAGAAGTAGTTGTTGATACAGTTACATTCTTAGAGAGCAGAAGTACAAGTGAAAGTCGTCAGAACTCTGCTGTCAATAACGCAAGTACACCTTATTATCCTGACGATAATTATGATGATATGGCAGATCAAACACCGACATTAAAAATATCAGCAGATGATCTTCCGTTCTAGAAAGGAACAAAATGGCATTCAATAAAAAACAAAGACCTAGCAGAAAAAAGGTTTGTTATTTTACAAAGAATAAGATCGAATACATCGATTACACTGATGTTGAATTATTAAAGAAATTCATCTCACCTAATGGTAAGATCATTCCACGTCGTGTAACAGGCACTAGTGCTAAGTATCAACGTATGTTGGCTGTAGCAATCAAACGTGCTCGTCAAATGGCTTTATTACCATACGTAGTAGATTAATTGATCAAAGAAAACTCCCAGTTGGGAGTTTTTAATTTGACAAAATATGAGCAGATTTCACGCATTTTACAAAAAGATAGTTTATGTTTATAATAAATGTGGACTGGATTATTTTATCTTGACCGGAGGTGTTTTTTATGCGACGCAAAGGAGTAAGCAGTATTACATATGGTGCTTTATTTGCTGCACTAGTTGGAGTATTGGTTTATATAAATCGTTTAACAGCTAATTTTATTGATATTTATTTCTTTTGGATCATTCCAATCATCGTTATTGTTTATCGTTGTAAGTTTGACTTGCGTGATACTTTATTGACTTGCCTAGCAATGTTATTATTGACTATCGTATTAGCTGGACCTATTTCTACTAGTACTTTCTATGTATTTGCTTCAGTGATCGCTGGTGTGATCTATGGACAAGGATTAATGAATGGTAAAAGTGGTTTATTCTTGATCGGATCAGTCATTGCGGTATCACTTGTTGTGATGTTCTTATCAACATTTGTGTTCGCTAGTTTCTTTGGTTATGATCTAACAGAAGAGTTAAAGATCATGCAAGAAGTGATTCAAATGTATTCACAACAGATCGGTAAATCTAATCCTGAGGTTGCTAGTGCTATCTTAAATATGTTCGGCGATAATATGCTTATGACTATCATCATCATAAGCAGTATCTTAATCAGTGTCCTTGAAGGTATTTTAGTACATCTATTAGCTTATATTGCCTTAAAACGTTTGAAGATTGCTACTTTACCACCTATGAAACCAATAAGTGAGATCTATTGCCCTAATTGGTTAAAGTTTGTAGTATTTGCGATATTATTTGCGACTATTGGGGCTAAGTTTATGGGTATAGATGATTATGATAATATCATCCAACCACTAGAACTTATTGCTTTAGCTATTTGTTACTTCTTTGGTTATATCTGTATCGCTACCCTTATTGCTTTGAGAAGAGGTAATAAGAAACCAAATTTTGTCAGTTCTTTATTGATCGGTATCGTTTGTATCTTGTTTTCAACAGTTGTTGTTGGACTTGGAATATTTGATATCTTTTCGGGATTTAGAAAAAGGATTATTGAGGAGTTAAGGAAAAATGTTGAACAACAAAACCGTCAGGCTTAAATTGTATGCGGCGTTGATCTTTATTTTACAATTAACGATCGTATTCATCTTTCAATTTTTACTCAAGATAGAGTATGGTTTTTTAGTGTACATTTATTTGGGTATATTTCTTGTTGAGATCGTTTATTTCTTCTTCTTTTATGACATTGAAAAGAAACAGAGGGATCTTGATATCAGTAGGATCTTAGGCAATGATGCTAAGTTAGCTTTAGAATATGGTAAGACAGGAATCATCATTTATGATGATGAATACTATATCACTTGGGTCAGTGATTTCTTAGACAAACAAGAAAATTCTTTGATGGGTGAAAAGATCACAAAAGCTATTCCAGGACTTGAAAAGTTATTTAAAGGTAGTGAGGACATCATCTTTGTAGAACAAGATGATAAGATCTATCAATATAGCAAAAGCGAAGATGAACAAGCTATTTTTGTTAAAGATGTAACAGAGTTAGAAAGATTAAAGAAAGAACACTATAATTCTCAAGTAGTGTTGGGACTTATAAGTTTAGATAATTATGATGAAACTATCCAAAATGAAGATGAACAGAGGATAGCTTTGATAAATACAAACATCAGACAAAAAGTCATCAATTGGGTTGTGCAAAATGGTGGTTTAGTTCGCAGGATCAAGAGTGATAGATTATTAGTAGTCAATGATAGACAACATTTTGATAAGATGGTGGAAGGTAGATTTACGATCTTGGAAGATGTTAAAGAAGAGGCTAAGAAGTTAAATGTCGACATTACTTGTAGTATGTGCTTTGGCTATGGTTATCCTAACTATGATGAGTTTGATGATAGTTTAAATAGCTTGTTTGAACTTGTCTTATCTAGGGGTGGCGATCAGGTAGCTGTTAAGCAATATGACAAAGAAGTAGTATTCTATGGTACTAGTAGTGAAGCTAGTGAAAAAGTATCAAAAGTTAGAGCAAGAGTCATGGCTAATGGTTTACAACAGTTGATCAATGATAGCTCACAGATCATCATCGTACCACATAAAGATGCTGATCTAGATTGTTTAGGCTCAGCTTTAGCTGTTAGTAAGATTGCTGGTGGTTGTGAGAAAAGAAGTTATATAGTCTTTAATGATATCGCTATTGAGCCAGTTACTGATGGTATTTATGAAGCTTCGATCATGGAACTTATCCAAGATCATATCTTTATCAATGAACAAGAAGCATTGTCATTACTTGATGAGGATACTTTAGTCATTGTAGTCGATCACCATAGTGCTGATCTTACTAGTTGTCCACAATTAGTAAAACAAGCTGAAAGGATCGCTATCATCGATCATCATCGTAAGAAGAGCGAAACTAATATTGCGGCTATGATGATCTATAATGAGCCAGCTGCTTCTTCGGCAGTAGAGCTTGTCAGTGAACTTATACAGTATCAAAATAAAGAGATTGAACTAACAGAATTAGAAGCAACGATCATGTATGCAGGTCTTTTAGTCGATACAGATAACTTAAAGAATCGTTGCAATGCTCGTTCATTTGAGGTATGTGCTTATTTAAAGAAACAAAAGGCTGATACTACTCTAGCAAATGATTGGTTAAAAGAAGACTTGGCAGGATTTATCAATAAAGTGAATATCACTAAATATATGACAATCTTGCCGGGAAATATAGTAGTCAGTGCTGTACCAAAGAGTGTAGGATTCTTCTCACGTACAGCTTTAGCACAGGGAGCAAATTATTTCTGTACTATTAAAGAGATAGAGGCTTCCTTTGTCATCGGTCATATTGATACAAATAACGTTGCTGTTTCGGCGAGAAGTAATGGTAAAGTTAATGTACAATTGATCCTGGAAAAATTAGGTGGTGGTGGTCACTTCAATGCTGCAGGCTTGCAGAAGAGTGGCACTACAGTTAGTGAAGTTAATGAACAATTATTAAAAGCGATCAATGATTATCAATCGCAAGGAGGAATTATCAATGAAAGTAATATTACTGAAGGACGTTAAAAATGTCGGAAAAAAGGACGAAGTAAAAGAGGTAGCTGATGGTTATGGTCGTAACTATCTTATCAAGAACAAATTGGCTGTATTAGCTAGTGATAAAGCTTTAGAAGTTTTAGGTCAACAAAAACAGCAATACCAACAAGAGCAAGCTGAAAAGAAGGCTGAAGCTCTTAAGTTAAAAGAACAGATTGAAAAGATCACTCTTACTTTCTCTTTAAAAGCAGGTAAGGATGGTAAACTTTTTGGTAGTGTTTCAACTATGAAGATCTGTGAAGAATTAGCGAAGAATCATAAGATCGAATTAGATAAGAGAAAATTCATTGATAACGACAATATAACTAAACTTGGTTCATATTCTTTGAAGGTTGAACTCTTTAAGGATGTAATAGCTCAAGTTAAGGTAAATGTCGTAAGTTTATAGGAGTATTTCCATGCCAGCAAATGTACCAGCTAGCATTGAAGCAGAACAGGCCTTATTAGGCTCAATGTTTTTGTATCCCCAAACAGTTCAGCTTGCTTTTGATGAAGGTTTACAAGTAAGTGACTTTTTTGATGAACAAAATAAGAGGATCTATTCCACTATCTTAGCTTTACAGAATGAAAATAAGCCAATTGAAGTCAATAGTGTCATCACTAGATTAAGTGATCTTCAGCAGTTAGATTCAGTTGGTGGTACGGAATATATCTTACATTTAACGGATGTAGCGATAAGTGGTAGTAATAGTGAATATTATCTTTCTACATTAAAAGAAAAGGCCCTATTGCGTAAGATGATCGAAGTTTGTGAACAGATAAGAGTAAAGTGTTATGAAGGTCAATATGCTCCTTATGATGTTTTAAATGAGGCTGAAAGTTTGATCACTCAGATCAGTCGTGAAAGAAAGACTACCGAACTTACTAAGAGCCAGGATGCTTTTAATGAATTGATCAATAGGATCAATTATTTACAAGAACATCAACAGATGACAGGGGTTCCTTCAGGATTTACTTATATTGATAAGATAACAAATGGTTTTCAACCAGGAGATCTAATCATTGTAGCTGCTAGACCATCTGTTGGTAAGACAGCTTTCGCTTTAAACTTAGCTGCTAATGCGGCAGTTAAATATTCTAAAAAAGTTGCAGTATTTTCACTTGAAATGCCAGTGATCCACTTAGCAATGAGAATGTTATCAGCTACTGCTAATGTTGAAAGTGAGAAACTTAGAACTGGTAAATATATCAGTAATAAAGATTGGGCTCAGATTGATGAAGGGGTTACTAAATTAAAAAATGCTCAGTTATTTATGGATGATTCTTCAGCGATCAAGATCAATGAGATATTTGCCAAATGTCGTAAACAACAACAAGAGACAGGCCTTGATATGATCATCATTGACTACTTGCAGTTAGTTACACCATCAGTAAGTCGTGGCGATAATCGTCAACAAGAAGTATCAGAGATATCTAGGGCATTAAAACAATTAGCGAGAGAATTAAAAGTGCCAGTAATTGCTCTTTCACAATTATCTCGTTCAGTTGAAAAGGGAGAAAAAGGTAAATTACCACAGCTATCAGATTTAAGGGAATCTGGTGCTATCGAGCAAGATGCCGACGTAGTTATGTTCTTGCACCGTGATAGTAAAGATAACTTTAACGAAGATGGAAGTAGAAAGGATGAACAGACTATTAAAGTCATCATCGCTAAGCATCGTAATGGATCATTAGCTAACATCGATTTAGCATTTGATTCAAGATACAATGCTTTCTATACGAAGAAAATGGGAGAAGAAAATGAATAAAAGAAATAAAACGATATTGATCGTTGTATCGGTGTTTCTAGCTATTGCACTCAGTTACTTTTTCCCAAGTAATGTTGGTAAGAGCTTGACTATCGATTCAGTAGAGATCAATGAAGAAGAAGCATATGTTGCTCAAAAGATAACATCCGTTTCCCTAAAACCACAGAAGATCACCAAGATCTATTACCGTGGTACTTTGGTTGGTGTTTTACAAGATGATAGTTTATTAGAAAGAACTATTGAATCAGAAAAAGAAAAATTAGTTGGAACTGCTTTTGAAGGATATAGTATCTCACTTGATTCAGATATCTACACGATAACGGAGAATAGTTGTTGGGTTTATGAGAATAAGGATAGTCAGATCATTCGTTATCTAGTTGATAATGATATGTTTGTTGTTAAGGCAGTACAGATCGATATCTATAAAGGCGAAGATCTAAGTGATACGATCTATGTTAAATCCTTAGATGATTTTAAAGATGCTTTAAAGAAATTCGTTTTATGTTTTACAGATGAAGATACTTATGTCAAATTGACTAATCATGAAACAATTGTTGATCTAACTACTTATGGTACTCAAGATGTCAATGTCTATATTGAAGAGACGATCAAAGCTCAAGAAACGGGAGCAAATGTTGATGAAGTTTATTCTGATGTAGATAGTATATTTACTTATTTGTGTTATGGTAGAGATTATGAATTAGAATACTATACAGTTCAAGCATATGATACAGTTTTGGGTGCTGCCAGTCAAAATGGTTTAACAGCAACTCAGCTTATAGCGATCAATGAGGATCTTTATGATGTTGATCAACCATTAGTTGCTGGTCAACAGCTTAATATCACTTATTTTAATTCACCGATCAATGTTATCGTCGAACAACAACGTTATGTTAAAGAAGTTACTTATCCTGGAGATTCTACTTATACTTTTGATGAAAAGGTTGAAGTAGGTCAGGTTGTAGAGGATGTAGCTCCAGCTACAGGCTATAACGATGTAATGTATACTGATGTTTATGTCAATGGTGTCATTTCTGGTTATCGTCAAGAATTTTCTACAGTAGTAGTTGAACCGACTGTTGGTAGCTATCGTTTTAACAATGCAGCTATCGATAGTAGAGGAATATTCTTCTCATTACCATGTAATAATGCTTATATTTATTGTGATTATTATGGTTATGCTGGTCACCATGGTTGCGACTTCAATGATCTTTATAATCCTTATGGACCAATTTTGGCATGTTGTGATGCAACTATTATAGAAAAAGGTTATAGTTCTTCAATGGGTAACTATTACTATGTAGATTGTGGTAAAGGTATCATCATGCGTTATCTACATATGAATGTACCTGGATACTACGATGTAGGTGACACGATTACAAGAGGTCAAGTCATTGGCCAGATTGGTAATACAGGTATCAGTACGGGAGCACACGTTGATGTTGGTGTTTGGATCGATGGAGTAATGGTGGATCCTTGTACAGTCTTACCATGTGAACAGGCAGGAAGATACTAATGCATTTTACGGTTTTAGCTAGTGGCTCAAAAGGTAATTGTACAGTTATCGACAGCAAGGACACTAGGATTATCTTAGATTGTGGTTCGACAAAAAATTATTTGAGCAAGTGTTTTGATAAGATGGATTTTGATTATCATAGTGCTGATGGTCTGCTCATAACTCATAGTCATAAAGATCATATCAGTCAGATAAAGATGTTTAAAGACTTGCCGATTTATTCACCTATCACTTTTTCGGATATCAAAAGTAAACTTATTAGACCTTTAGAGATATTTAAGATCAAAGATCTTACGATCTTGCCAATACCTTTAAGCCATGATTGCGATGTAACAGTTGGTTATATCATCTTTGATGGTAGTGAGACTTTAGTCTATATCACTGATACAGGTTATGTTTCTGAAAGGAACATGGAGCTTATCAAACATGCTGATTATTATGTCATTGAGAGTAATCATGATCCACAATTATTGATGCAGACTAATAGACCAACGATGATCAAAAAAAGGATATTATCAGATAATGGTCATCTTTCTAATGAAGATAGTGCTTTATTGATGAGTAGGTGTATCAACGGGAATACTAAAGAGATCATCTTAGCTCATATTTCTCAAGAAGCTAATGATTATAAGTTAGCTTTCGATACAATGTTAAACACTCTTAAAGAAAAAGGCGTATATCGTAGTGATATATTTATTAAAGCTATGGAACAATTTGAGATGTTTGATAGTAATGAAGGTAAGAAGACTGAGTAAAAACTCGGTCTTCTTTTGAAAAAGTAAAAAAACTTGTCTAAAACGGGCAAATTAGTTAAAAAAAGTGTTGACTATCACCTTTAGTTTTTGATAGAATAAATGAGCGTTATGAAACGGTCCGTTGGAGAAGTGGTTTAACTCACATGCCTTTCACGCATGCATTCACGGGTTCAAATCCCGTACGGGCTACCAGTTGAAATTAAAAGACCTTCGGGTCTTTTTTTTCTATGTATTTGTCAAATTGATTGAAATAAATTTTGTCAATGGGTATAATGATTAGGCTTAGCTAAAACTAAGCAGCACTGCATCTTTATGAGTGGTAGCAAGGAGAAAAAATGAGAAATTCAAACACAAAACAATTAGCTTCTATGGGCTTATTCTGTGCGATCGTTATCGTTCTACAGTATTTAGGCTCATTCATCAAGTTCGGGCCATTTTCGATCACATTAGTATTAGTGCCGATCGTTATTGGAGCAGCATTATATGGACCATTATCTGGTGCAATCTTAGGATTTGTCTTTGGACTAGTAGTATTACTTAGTGGTGATGCTGGAGCATTTTTAGCTTATAGTCCAGCAGCTACGATATTAGTCGTTTTATTAAAAGGAACAGCTTGCGGTTATGTTGCGGGAGTCATTTATAAGAAGTTAGAAAATAAAAATCAAACCTTAGCAGCAATACTTGCTTCATTAAGTGCTCCGATCGTAAATACTGGAGTATTCCTAATTGGCTGTAATTTATTTTTTATACCTCTAGTTCAACAATGGGCAGGGGATTCTAATGTCATGTCTTATATGATAGTGACTATGGTAGGTCTTAATTTCGTTTGGGAAATGTTGATCAATGCTTTATTAGCTAGTACAGTAGTGAGACTTATCAAGATTGCTAAGAAAGAAGGAAATTAAAGTGAAAAGAATATTTATTGCTTTACTTATCGTATGTATGCTATTTGGCTGTAGTTCTCAAAGTGGGGATGAAGATCTAAAGAGTATCCTAAATGATATTTCAGCTGATGCTGATAATCCTGATACTGAAGAGATTGAATTAGACAAAGATAATTTTGAAAGTTATGCTTTTATCTCATATCAGGAAGACTATAAAGGGATTGCTTCAGAGGCTCTTATCAATGCAATCGCTCATAGTGTGGTTTTAATTAGCGTTAATGATGGCAGTGATACTGCTTCTTTAGCACAAGAGATCTTTGAAAATGCTGATAGTTGTAAATGGATCTGTACCGAGGCTGAAAAGACAGCTGTATGTTATACAGATGATCTGATCATCCTTATCATGTCTTTTGAAGATACGACTGATAAGATGGTTGAAAACTTTAAAAATAAATATAGTAACGGACAAGTACTAGAAAAGAGTAATTTTGACTTCGAGTAGTAGATTAGCGGTATTAAGCAAATACCGCTTTCTTATAATGGGTTATGCTACTTTCTTGATAATGTTCTTTCATCTTTGGATCAATATCTTCTCTAATGTGATCGTGTTAGGAAAAGTTGAATCGTTTATCAAGAATGTAAGTTATTATGGAGTTGATATATTCTTTATGATGTCCGCCATAAGTATGTATCATTCTATGCATAAAGATGATGATATTAAGCATTTTTATAAAAAGAGACGTACAAGATTATTATTACCTTGGTTAGTGTGTGGTATTTGGATGGCAATTGATAGTAAATGGTCTTTGTTGACTTTGTTTAAAAATATCACAGGTATTAATTTCTTTTTTAAGTCGATCTATTCATTTAAGTGGTATATGATTGCAATAAGTTTAGTATATTTATTATTTCCTTTTTACTATAAATTTTTTAATAAAATTAAAGATAAGAGATTATTTACGTTAGTTTTCATTGTTATTTGGACTGTAGGATTTACTTTGGGGAAAGATGTCATAAGAAATGATTTCTATGGATTGATCTATCGTATTCCTATCTTTTGCTTTGGTGTGTATTTAGGTTATTTGAGCATTTATGAGCAAGAAAAACAGATCAATGATATCTTGCTTGCAGGATTATTTATCTTAGGGTTAGTAATAGCTTATTGTTGTAAGGATAGTAATCTCAAATTATTACTTTCCAATAGTATATTAGCTTTTTCTAGTAGTATGTTGATCGCTTCCCACTTTGAAAGAAAAGGAAAAGGGGAAAAGTTACTAGAGTTATTAGGAGAATGTTCTTTAGAAATGTACTTGTTTCAGGAATTAGTAGGAATAAAGATGATGAATTCAATATCTTTTTTGCGATTAAAGATACTCATCAACTTCTTTGTGCTTTCTTCAGTCATCATCGTTTGTTTTTTCTTACATTTGATCTTTGAAAGAATAAAAACAAAAATTCAAAAGAGTATAAATGTAATATAATTTAGTTGGAGGAAAAGCTATGTTATATAAAAAATTTAAAGAAGAAAGTTTGTCAAGACTAGGTTTTGGCACGATGCGTTTACCATTATTAGAAAATGGTGAGATCGATAGCGAAAAAACACAGAAGATGGTCGATATGGCGATTGAAAAGGGCGTTAACTATTTTGATACTGCTTATCCTTATTGCCAAGGTAAGTCAGAGATCGTAGTTGGTCAAGCACTTAAGAAATATCCAAGGGATAAGTTTTATCTTGCCGATAAATATCCCGGACATCAGATTGCTCAAAAGTATGATCCAGCTGATATTTTTGAAAAACAATTAAAAAAATGCCAAGTAGAATACTTTGATTTTTATTTGTTACATAATGTTTGTGAGCAATCTATTGGTGTTTATGAAGATGAGAAGTGGAATATCATCCCTTATTTCATTGAACAAAAGAAGTTAGGTAGGATAAAATATCTAGGTTTTTCAAGTCATGCTAATTACGATACATTGAAGTATTTTGTGGAAAAGTATAAGGATGAGATTGATTTTTGTCAGATCCAATTAAACTATCTTGATTGGTCTTTACAAAAAGCTAAAGATAAATATGAAATGTTGAAAGAAAATAACATTCCTGTTTGGGTAATGGAACCATTAAGAGGTGGTAAGCTTGTGACTTTATCTGATGAACAATCTGACTTGTTAAAACAAGTAGGTTTTAAGAACAACCAAACTGCTGCTTTTGAATTCTTAAAGAATCTTGATAATGTAATGATGATCTTATCTGGTATGAGTGAAGTTGAGCAAATGCAAGAGAATATTGAGATCTTCTCTAGTGAAAATAAGCTAAGTCAAGATCAATTTGATGCTTTATTTAAAGTTGCTGAACAATTAAAGAAAGGTCAACCTTGCACTGGTTGTCGTTATTGTTGTGAAGGGTGTCCAATGGGACTTGATATACCTCAACTCATCAATTGTTATAATGATCTTTCATACAGTAAATCATTTACACCGATCATGTATCTTGAACATTTAAGTGAGGATAAATTACCTTCAGCTTGTATTGGTTGTGGGCAATGTGCAGCGATCTGTCCACAAAAGATCGATATACCTACGGTATTACAAGAGTTAAGTGATATGTATAATAATTCTGAAAAGTGGAAAGATATTTGTAAACAAAGAGAAGAAGCTGCAAAAGCAATAAAGATCTAAGAATAAAGGAGCATATGTTTGCTCCTTTTGATCACTAACAATATTTAGAAACAAATTGTAAAATAAAATAATCGACAATGTCGTGTATAATATTAGTAGTTGTTCATCGTCAAAGGAGGTAGCTGTATGATCTTACATCATGGTAGTAATCTTGTAGTTTCAAAGCCTATGCTAGTTGCTCAAAACAGATTTCTTGATTTTGGCTATGGCTTTTATACTACGACTAATAAAGAACAAGCCATAGGGTTTGCTCAAAAAGTTACTCAAAGACGTAAAGAAGGTCTACCAACTGTTAATATCTATGAAATTGATGAACAGAAAGCTTTCTCAGAATGTTCCCTTTTACGCTTTGATGGGCCAAGTGGAGAATGGTTGGATTTTGTCTCAGATAATCGAGCAGGAAAGTATAAAGGGAAGATATATGACTTGATTTATGGTCCTGTCGCTAACGATAATGTATATACGACATTTACTCTTTATATTTCACAAGTTTTATCTAAAGATCAGACAATAGAAGCTTTAAAGATTAAAAAGTTGTATGATCAATTGGTATTTACTTCGGAGAAAGCACTTGATTATTTACACTTTATATCTGTTGTAGGTGAGGAGAAGATATATGGATCAGAAAAAATTTGAGGCTTTACTCATCTTGATCGTTCCTCAAGTTGTAAGCTTAATCGTTGAAAACTATAAATGGGATGAGATCACAGCGACAAAAAAGTTCTATGAGTCAAAAGTATATTCTGTATTGGAAGAGGAAAATACAAAATTGTGGCATCTTAGTGCTTTGACTCTTTTCAATATGTTTGATGAAGAATTAAAGACAGGCTTTATTACTTTTCCAGAGGAGGCAGCATGAGTGATCGTGGCGATTTTTTGATCTATTGTGTAGAAATGTATAAAGATGCTAAAAAAATGAATGGTAAACAAGTTGCAGAACTATTTAGTAGTTATGACATATGGGATTATATCTATTCTTGCTTTGAAGCATTGCATACAACAGGAGCTGAATATATTGTTGATGATATTGATGAATTTATCAAAATAAGACAATAATAAAGAAAAGGAGCAGTGTTTGCTCCTTTTAATCAATGTTTAGTAGTTTTTTGATCTTTTCTTCATCAATATCGATATATATTGTTTTATATTCTTTCATGATGACTTTACCTAACTTTGAGTTAGGTATTTTCTTTAAGAATTTGACTTGGGTGTAGTTAACAGGGATACTAGAAGAATTACGGAATTTACTATAGTAAGCTGCTAACATTGCACAAGTTCTTATCTCGTCTTCAGTTGGCGAATCAGCATTGATAGTAACATGAGCTCCTGAAGCATCTTTGATATGGAACCAATAGTCTGTTCGAGTTGATTTTTTAAAAGTGATGAAATCATTTTGAATGTTATTCTTTCCTAATAAGATGGTGTGATCATTGTAACTTATCTTAGTATAGTTAGGTTCAGTTGGCTTTTTAGCTCTGCCTTTGCGAGTGTCGGCTTTTAAATAACCAGCTGATTCTAATTCTTGTCTGATCTCTTTAGCACTGTTAAAATCACTCATCTCTAATTGTTGTTGGATCAAAGTGAAGTAGTTTAAGTTTTCTGTGGCGATATCAAGTTGTTCTTGAATGTATTTTTTACCTACTGATAATTTGTGATATTTAGTAAAATGTTTTTTCGCGTTACCTTTGCCATCTAATTTACTATCTAATGGTACTTTTACTTGTTGACCATCAAAATCTGTGAGTGTCACTTCTTTTTGGCCTTTGACTACTTTTTCAAGATTAGCATAAAGTAGTTGGCCATATTCTTTATATTTCTCACAATCTTGGGCTTCGCTTAAAGAGTTAGTCAAATTATCGATTTTCTTAGTGAATTTATTGACTTCTTTTCTAGTGAACTTGAATAAGTCACCAGTGATCTGCCTTATTCTTTCTTTTTCTTCTTTAGTGAAGTAAAGGTGATCTAAGCCTTGAGAAATCTCATATTTTTGATAAGGAGCTTTCAAATGAGTCAAAGCAATGCAATGGAAATATTGTTGATCATTTATTTCTGTTAGGTATAAAGAATCAGAGTCACTTATTTCCTTCATGATCTCTTTAAAGGATTGATCTTTTAGTCTATATAATACTTCATCGGCCAATAACGGTGAAAAACCTGTAAGACTGGCAGAAAGATTATCAAATTCAGATATATCATTTATTTCAAAAGGATCGATCTTGCCTTTTTGTGGAGCAGTAACAGTGAACTTTGCTCCTGGCTGAATAGTCCTAATTGTATTTTCAAATGGTGGGATATGTTTTAAGGCATCGATGATCTTACCATCTTGTACTAAGATGATATTCGCATATTTACCCATTAATTCGACATATAGATCAAGAGTTATCTTATCACCGATATCGTTACGGTTGACTACTTTGATGATCAGATAGCGATCAAGTCCTGCTTGCTCAAGGGAAATGATAATCCCTCCTTCAAGATATTTTCTAAGTAACATGATGAAGTTTGAAGGAACAGCTCTTGTGGGATATTTTTTATCAGTGAAATGGATTCTATTGTAAGATGAATGAGCACTGACCATTAACTGTAAACTAAAATGACCTTTCAACATGAAAAGCACTTCTGTATCTGAAATCTGATAGATCTTGACGATCCTTTCGCTTACGGCTTTTTGTAGTTGTTTAACCGTTTGGTGTAAGAATATTCCATCAAATGCCATCTTTTATTTCCTCCACTAGATAATTATATCACATTGAAAAAAGGGACGTTAATTAGTATAATAAATAAAACGAAAGGGAGTGCGGTTTATGAGTAAAGGATTATTGATCATTTTATCGGGACCATCAGGTGTAGGTAAGGGAACAGTCAGAGCAAAGTTTCAAGATGATCCAAGTTTGAATCTTGCTTATTCGATCTCAATGACTTCTAGAAGTAAGAGAGCTACTGAAACAGAGGGAGTTGATTATTTCTTTGTTACAAAAGAAGAGTTTGAAAAGGCTGTTGAGAATGGTGAACTATTAGAATATGCTGAATTTGTTGGTAATTACTATGGGACTCCTTTAAGTTATGTAGAAAAGTTAAGAAATGAAGGTAAGAATGTCTTACTTGAGATCGATGTGCAAGGGGCAAAACAAGTTCAAGAAAAATGCCCTGAAGCATTATCAATATTCATCATCCCACCTTCAATGGATGAACTAGAAAGAAGGATCAGGGGACGTAAGAGTGAACCTGAAGAGATCGTTCAACAACGTTTAGCTAAGGCTACAAGTGAGATGAAGATGTTGGGACAATATAAATATGTCATTTGTAATGATGATGTAGATTTAGCTGCTGAGCTTATTTCCACGATCATCAGAAGACATATGGAAATGAATGAAAGAAGTAAGCAGGATTAATTTTCTGCTTTTTTGCTTGTAAGAGTTTTTAGAAAGGTAAAGGCACATGAAGATAGTCAAGGTTTATATCGAACATCAAACGATGCAACTAAATAATACTTTTGATTATTTTTATGATGGCTCAGAAGATATCGTTAGTGGTGTAAGAGTAACAGTTCCTTTTCATGGTCAAAAGGTCATTGGTTTTGTTGATGAAGTAATTGAGATCATAGATTTAGAAGCATATGAGAGAAAACAAGGCTTTGAGCTTAAAGGAGTAATAGAAGTCATTGATAAAGAACCTTTGATCAACGAGGAATTAAGGCAGTTAGCAACTTGGTTAAGTAGGATGACCGTATCACCTTTGATCAGCTGTCTTAATGCGATGTTACCACCTTCTTTAAAACCCAAAAGTAATTTTAAAAAAGCTGTAAGTCAAAATAGGGTAAGGATCTTAGATGAACAGTTAAAAAGTGAGATAGATGATGATCTATTACTAAAAGAATTTAAAGAAAAAGTTGGACAATATCGTTACAATAAATATAAGAAAGAAAATAAGATAGAAATATATCAAACTGAAAAGAAAGCTGAGACTGTTGATTTTGTTTATAATGATCCTGATTATAAGTTGACTGATGAGCAGAAACAAGCTTTAGAAAAGATAGAAGAAACGGATAAAAGAGTCATCTTACTTCATGGCTTGACTGGTAGTGGTAAGACTGAGATCTTCTTACAATTAACAAAAAAGGTCTGTTTAGAAAATAAACAAGTTTTGATATTAGTACCAGAGATATCACTTACTCCTTTGATGGTGAAAAGATTTAAGGATAGATTTAATAATATAGCCGTTTATAATTCGGCTTTGTCAGCCCAAGAGAAGTATGAACAATATTGTTTAGTCAAAGAGAATAAAGTAAAGATCGTTGTTGGTACTAGAAGTGCGATATTTATGCCTTTTAGTGATCTAGGACTTATCGTCATTGATGAAGAACATGATAATTCTTATAAGCAAGATAAGACACCACGTTACAATACAAAAGATGTAGCAATAAGAAGGGCAGAATATCATGATTGCAAAGTATTGTTAGCTTCTGCTACTCCTACTTTGGAGAGTTATGCACGAGCTATCAAAAATGTTTATCAATTAGTGACTTTAGAAAAAAGAGTAAATAACTCTTTGCCAGTAAGTCATTTGGTGGATATGCAGAAAGAGATCAGAAAGGGTAACTATATCATCTCTTCTAGTTTGAAAGAAGCTATTGGAAAGAGATTAGAGTTGAAACAACAGTGTATCTTATTGTTGAACAGAAGAGGTTATACGCCAATTGTAAAATGCTCTAGTTGTGGTCATGTAGTAAGTTGCCCTCATTGTGATGTTGCTTTGAGTTATCATAAGGATGAAGATCGACTTGTTTGTCATAGTTGTGGTTATAGTTGTGAGGTTGATCTTACTTGTCCTAAGTGTGGACAAAAGATGTGGCAGAATTATGGTGTTGGTACTCAAAGATTACAAGAAGAATTGCAGAAGACTTTTCCTAATGCTAGGATAGTCAGAATGGATGCTGATAGCACGAGAGCTAAAGAATCCCATCAAAAGATCTTAGAGGCATTTGACAAACAGGAATATGATATTTTAGTCGGTACTCAGATGATCTCTAAAGGCTTGGATTTTCCTAATGTCACATTAGTTGGCATCTTTAACGCGGATGGACCTTTGGCTCGTAATGATTATCGTTCTGTTGAGACTACTTTTGACTTGATCGTTCAAGCAAGTGGTAGAAGTGGTAGAAGTTCTTCAGCTGGGGAAGTATACGTGCAAGCTTATGATACTAATCACTATGGTATAAGACTTGCGGTAAAACAAGATTATATAACTTTCTTTAATAATGAGATGAGTTATCGTCATGCTTTGAAATATCCTCCATATGCTTATCTTATCGCTATTTATTTTAATAGCACTGAACAAGAGTTAGGCGAAAAACTTTCTAGTGAATCGGTGGAATATTTTAGAAATAATACCGATATCAGAATATTAGGACCATCACAATTAACTAAGAGAAAAGACGAATATCGTTATCGCTTCATCATGAAGTCTAAAGATAAAGAAAAGATGATCGATGAATTGTGGATTTGGTATAGTCAATTAGATTTTAATAGAAATAAGATTGCTGTGCAGGTCGATGTCGATCCTTACATCTTGGATTAGGAGGTCATTATGAAAGAAAGAGAAAAAGCTTATATCTGTTTATGTAAGATCATAAATGAAAAACAATTTTCCAATATCGCATTAAGAAATATCAAAGATAATACTCCTTTTATCACGCAACTAGTTTATGGCACATTAAGAAATTATCGCTTGTGTAGAAAAGTTTGGTCAAAAAATGTAGATAGATTACCTAATAGTAAGATAGCTATCTTGTTAGATATGGCTTGTTATGAATTGTTATTTATGGATAGCGCTTCTTACGGGGTTGTTAATGAAATAGTAGATATTGCTTCTACTATAAAAAAAGGTAGTTACAAAAGCTTGGTCAATGCTTTACTTCGAAAAGTAGATAAGAGTGATCTAATTGATCTAACATATGGTGAAAGATATTCTTGCCCTGATTGGCTCATTTCTTTGTGGCAAAAACAATATGGTAAGGAAGTGGCTGAGACAATCTTAAAAAGCTCCTTAAAGGAAGCAAAGGTAGGTTTAAGAGTAAATACTCTTATCACTACTAAAGAAGAGCTTTTAAAGGATGAAAAGTTTACTAGTGGAAAGGTTCCAAATAGTTTATATTACCAGGGAAATATCATTGATACAGATTATTTCAAAGAGCACAAAGTCTTCATTCAATCTTTATCAGCTCAAGAAGCAGTGGAAACGATGCAAGTCAAGGATGATAGCCTTGTGTTAGATCTGTGTGCTGCTCCAGGCACGAAAAGTGTACAGATGGCTATCGAAATGCATAATACTGGTAGAATAGTAGCTAATGATGTTTATCCTAAACGTTGTAAGCTAATAGAGGAGAATGCTAGTAAGTATGGTTTGACTAATATCACTACAGTTTGTTTTGATGGAAGAGAAATAGATAAACATTTAGAAAATAAGTCATTTGATCATGTGCTAGTTGATGCTCCTTGTAGTGGTCTAGGTACTTTAAGACATAAACCAGAGATCAAGATCACGACAACTCCTAATGATCTAGATCAACTTGTTTCATTACAAAAAGCTCTACTAGAAACTGCTAGTAGGATGGTAAAAATTAATGGGACATTATTATATTCGACTTGTACTTTAAATAAGAAAGAAAATGAAAAACAGATAGAAACTTTCTTAAAAGAACACGCTGATTTTACATTAGTAGAGAGTAAGACGATCTTTCCTGATGAGCATGACTCTGATGGGTTCTTTGTGGCTAAATTAAAGTGTCTTAAATAATGATATGTGTTAAAATTAAAAGGAAGAGGAAATTATGACATTGATATACGATCTAAATTATCAACAACTTGAAGAAATGTTACTAAGTAACGGTTTTAAAAAATATAATGCTAGGCAAATGTATAGCTGGCTTTATCGACAGAGAGTTACTTCTTTTGATGAGATGACTGATCTTTCTTTAAAACTAAGACAGTTTTTAAAGGATAACTATTCTATCGGTTTACTTGAAGTATTAAGAAAACAAGTAAGCAAGGATGGTACACGTAAATACCTATTTGCTTTAGGAGATGGGGCAGCGATCGAGTCTGTCTTGATGCATTATGATTATGGTGATTGTATCTGTGTCACAAGTCAAGTGGGTTGTAATATGGGGTGCAAGTTCTGCGCTAGTGGTCTTTTGAAAAAGCAAAGGGACTTGACTTCTGGCGAGATGGTCCAACAATTATTAACAGTACAAAAAGATGTGGATGAATCTAACATTAGAGTCTCTCATATCGTTGTCATGGGTACTGGTGAACCATTTGACAATTATGATAATGTCATGAATTTCTTAAGTATTGCCAATAATGATCTAGGTTTTGGTATAGGGGCAAGACATATCACGGTCTCTACTTGTGGACTAGTAGATGGTATTAAGAAGTTTGCGGATGAGCAATTACAATATAACCTGGCTATCTCACTTCATGCTCCAAATGATGAATTAAGAAGTCAGATCATGCCTGTAAATAGAGCTTATCCACTTGCTAAGCTAATGGAAGCTTTAAGGTATTATTGTAGTAAGAACAATCGTCGTTTGTCTTTTGAATATATCTTATTAAAGGATGTTAATGACACTGATGAATGTGTTAAGCAATTAATTGAATTAACTAGACCATTTGATGTTTATATCAATCTTATCCCTTATAATAATGTTGATGAGAATGGTTATGTTTCTACGGATTATAAGAGTGCGATGGCTTTATATAGTAAATTGATGAGTAAAAATGTGCGCTGTACTTTAAGACAGAAGCATGGTGATGATATTGATGCAGCTTGTGGTCAATTGAGAAGCAAGTATGAGAAAGCAAAAGAAAGAAGTAGACAAGATGAATAGTTTTGGAGCAACAGATAAAGGTTTGAGAAGAAAAGAAAATCAAGATCGTTTTAAGATAGCTGAAAAAGATAATTCGCTTTTAGCTGTGGTCTGTGATGGTATTGGTGGTAATAAGGCTGGTGATGTTGCGGCTAGTCTAACTTGTGAAGTCATGGAAAACTATTACAAGAACAATTATGATGGTCAAGATATCATCTCTTGGCTTTCTCATGCTGTTGAAATAGTCAATAGGGCAGTGTTGGAAAGATCACAAGAAGAGGAAAGTTATTCGGGTATGGGAACAACTTTAGTTTCTTGTCTTATCACTGATGATAAGACTTATGTGATCAATGTTGGTGATTCACGTTGTTATATCTTAGATAAGAATGATCGTTTAGTACAAGTTACTAATGATCATACAGTTTTGAATGAATTAGTACAGAATAAGGGCATCGATTATCAGATTGCTAGTAAATTTGTGGGCAAAAATGTCATCTCGAGAGCGATCGGGATAATTGAAGATATTGAGGCTGATATCTATCAATTAAATGGAGAAGATTATAAAATGATCCTTTTATGTAGTGATGGGCTTCATGGTTATGTTGAAGAAGATGTGATAAGAACAATCTTATTACAAGAGTCAACATTAGAAGAAAAGTGTCAGAAGTTAGTTGATCTGGCTAATGATGCTGGTGGTTATGACAATGTAACAGTTGTCTTATCTCAGAGGTGATGATTATGGTCAATGAAATTATTGCAGATCGCTATCAAGTGATTCGACTTATTGGTGAAGGTGGCATGGCTGATGTTTATCTTGCTTATGATAAGATCTTAAAAAGAGATGTAGCGGTCAAAGTACTTAGGGGTGATTTGGCTAGTGATCCAGTTAATCTTGCTAGATTTCAAAAAGAAGCAATGGCTTTAGCCAATACTTCTCATCCGAATATTGTGGAAGTTTATGATGTAGGTGTACAAGGCAATAAGAATTATATTGTCATGGAATATGTCCCTGGCAAGACTTTAAAACAATTGATCACTCAAAGAGGATCGATTCCAATCGATGAGGCTGTCAATATCATGAAACAATTGGTATCGGCTGTCAGTCATGCTCATAAGATGGGCATAATCCATAGGGATATCAAAAGCCAGAATGTCTTAGTCAAAGATGATGGGACAGTTAAACTATCAGATTTTGGTATTGCATATACTGGTGATTCTTTGGGCTTGACCCAAAAAGAAACGGTCATGGGTTCTGTGCATTATATCGCTCCAGAACTTGCTCAAGGACAAACTGCATCAGCTCAAAGTGATATTTATTCTTTAGGAATAGTTTTCTATGAATTACTTACGGGAGATGTGCCATATCACGGTGATTCGGTCATGGAGATCGTTTTAAAACATCTACATAATGATGTACCTTCCGTTAGGGAATACAATAGTCTGATCCCTCAATCTATAGAAAATATCGTCATAAAGGCGACAGCGAGAGATAAGGATCTCAGATATAAGAGTGCTTTAGAAATGTACAACGACATTTCTACTTGTTTAGATCTTACAAGAAATTATGAGGCTAAGCTTGATCTTCAACAAGCACAGGCTCAAAAGCAAAAAGAGATAAAGGTAAAGAAAAAGAAAAAGAAGAGCATCGATCCATTGGGCATATTAGCGATCGTTGGTGCGGTAGTATTAGCTATCACTATCTTGACTTTACTTATCAGTTTATCAGGCAACAGTCAAAAAGAAGATCTTGTAAGTATCCCTGAAGTTAAAGGTCATGAATTACAGGAAGTTAAAGATGAATTGGCAACATTAGGGTTAGATATTGCTTCTATCAGTTATGAAGCTACTAACGATGTGGAAAAAGGAATAGTCATCAGTATCAGCCCATTAGTAGGCACAGAGGTAGAAAAAGGCAGTCAGGTGACTTTGATCGTATCATTAGGTAAAAGATATACGATAGAAAATTATGTTGGTCAAAATATCGATACAGTAAAAGCAAAATTAGAAGCTGATGGTTTTATCGTAACAGTGACTAATGTTGAAGATGGCTCAAAATCAGCTGGTACTATCCTTTCACAGAATATAGAAGAAGGTACGGTATTAGAACCAACAGATCAAAAGACGATCTTCTTTAATGTAGCTACTTATAAGTCTTTCTTGATACCAGAAAGTATCAAGGGTACAAATATTGAGCAAGCTAAGACTACTTTGGAAGAGTTAGGAGCTAAGGTAGTATTCCAACAATTGAATATTGAAGAGAATCTTGATGAGAATGGAAATTATATATATCCACCTAATACAGTTGTTAAAACTTCACCAGAGTGGAATACTTATTACGTGCAGACTGAGAATAGCACGATAACTATTTATTATTACTAATATGCAAGGAAAGATTATAAAGATATTATCAAATCAATATACAGTATATGATGGTCAGAATGCTCTTTTAGCAGTAGCTATGGGTAGATTACGGTTAGCTGATAAACCTTTAGTTGGGGATAATGTTGAATTTGAATTACTAAACGACAAATATTGCATCACGAAAGTGCTAGAGCGAGAAAACATGCTGTATAGGCCTGCTATCGCTAATGTTGATCAAGCAATGATCGTTATGAGTGCTAAATTACCTGATTTTTCTAATGTGTTAGTAGATAGATTGATCTTTTTGATCAGTTATTATCATATTGAACCACTCATTGTTGTCAGTAAGATGGATCTTGTTGAAAAAGATGATGAAGTATATAAGTATATTGAGGATTATCGTAAGAGTGGTTATCAAGTCATCTTGATCGGTCATGATCTTGATCTTACAGATTTAAAGGCAGCTTTAAAAGGAAAAGTGACGGTTTTAGCTGGTCAATCAGGGGTTGGTAAGAGTACTTTATTAAATAAGTTAGATGAGAAGTTTGCTTTGCATACTCAAGAGATCTCTAAAGCTTTAAATAGAGGTAAACATACTACTAGACATACTGAGTTATATGAAGTAGCTAATGGGTGGCTAGCAGATACGCCAGGCTTTTCTTCCTTGGATTTCTCTTATATTAGTGGAAGAAAGTTAGCAGAAAGGATCAAAGATTTTAAAGTAGATCAACCTTGTAAGTTCAATGATTGTAAACACGTCAATGAGCCAGGTTGCAAAATAAAACAAGCGGTTGCTGAAGGCAAGATATCATCATATCGTTATCAGAATTATGTTGATGTCTTAGCTTTGTGCGATCAAAGAAAGGAATGGGAATTATGATTATTATAGCTCCGTCGTTATTATCGGCAGATTTTCTAAATTTAAAGAAAGATGTAGAAACATTCAATGCTTCTAAGGCAGAATGGTTACACTATGATGTTATGGATGGGAATTTTGTACCTAATATCTCTTTTGGACCACAGATATTAAAACAAGTAAATACGATCACTGATAAGTTTATTGATGTTCATATCATGGTAGATAACCCTTTAGAAGTGGTAGATTATTTTGATGGTTGCAAGGTTGATATGTTGACTTTCCATTATGAAGCAGTTGATTCTTTACAGCAAGCAAAACAAGTCATTAATAAGATCAAAGAGAAAGGTATTAAAGCAGCTATCAGTGTTAAACCAAAGACGGAAGTAGAGGCTATCTATCCATTATTAGATCAATTAGATATGGTGCTTGTCATGTCTGTAGAGCCTGGTTTTGGTGGTCAAAAGTTCATGTGTGATATGTTAGAAAAGTGTGACAAGTTAGATGAGTATCGAAATGAACATAAGCTAAATTATCTTATTGAGATCGATGGGGGCATCAATGGCCAAACAGCTAAGTCAGCTATTGAGCATCATTGTGATGTTTTAGTTGCTGGTTCTTATTGTTTCAATAATCCAAAGGGATTTGACTATGCGGTTGATAGTCTATTAGCTCAGGCAAAAGATGAATAAAAAAATAGCGATATTGTTACTATCACTTGCCATTATATTAACAGGTTGTAGTAAGAAAGAGGACGTTAGTGATCCTTTAAAGTTCAAGCAGGAATATGAGAGCTTAAATGGTCAAAAAGATGATGAGGGATTTTCTTATTCTACAGTAGAGATCTCTTCTGATTGTAAAGTCAAATACATGACTAAAGATAAGATCACTGAGGTATTGACTAATGGCACGCATGTTGTTTATTTTGGTTGGCCTACTTGTCCTTATTGCCGTTTGGCTGTTCCAATCTTATTAGAGACAATAGAAGAGTATAGTGGCATCAGCATGTATTACTATGACATTAAAGCGTTAAGAGATGCTTATAGTAGTGATCCAAATAGTGAAGATGGCAAGTTATATAGTGAAATAGTTAAGATCATTTCTTTTAGTGAATGTGATCTTAGCACTATTGATACTTTTGAAGATGGATCATTAAAACTATCGGCTTCTATCATGTATTTTATTAAAGATGGGCAGATCATTGGCTATCATCGTGGCACAGTAGAGAGTCATCTAAATGCTTATGAACCATTAGAGGAAACACAAAAAGAAGAACTTAAAGAAATCTATCGTTCTTATCTAGATGAAATGATAAAGAAAAGCCCAATAGGTTGTGGCGATTGTTAGCCATTAACCCTGGGCTTTTTTGTTTAGATATTAGCATCATCGGGAAATCTTAGATCAGCTGAAACTCTTGCTTGAGTTAATATGCTCATGACTGCTAAGCTATGATCTAATTGTTTCTTACACTCATCGTATAGATCATTATCGATCATATCAGCGAATTTAATGAATTCGGCTTTCATGCGGTGATCATTACTGTTGAACGCAAAGTGTTGTGCTTCTTGCTTATTTAGTTGATAAGAAAATTCACTTAGTTTATTGATGGCTGTTTCAAAATAGATACAACCTTTATTACCTTCTATGGCATTTAATAGTGGAGCTCCACAATCTTTAGCGGCGATAGAAGTTACCTTGAAATCATCATAATCCATTATCAAGATGCCACTTGTATCAATATCTCTTTCTATATTAGGGTAGTAGTAGACATTTTGGGGTTGACCAAATAGGCCAGTGACAAAATGAATGTTATAGACATTTAGATCCATTAATGCTCCACCAGAACAGTTGACATTAAAGGCTGGTTTGATGATGCCTTGCTTAAATAAGTCGTATCTACTAGAGTATTGCGTATAGTTTAGTGAAACGATCTTGATATCCCCTAAAGTTGGTAATAATTCTTTGATCTTTTGATAGTTAGCGGTATAGATATTACTGATCGCTTCGATCAAGAATAAGTGCTTTTCTAGTGCTAAGTCAGCTAAAGCTAAAGCTTGCTTATGATTAGTTGTGAAAGGCTTTTCGCAAATGACATTTTTACCAGCAAGCAAGGCTTTTTTACTATATGAGTAGTGTAAGTTATTAGGGATAGCAACGTAGACAGTATCAAAGCTAGTATCCTTTAAAAACAGATCATAATCGGTATATCTATTTTCGATATGATTAGTTTCTGCCATATTGATCATTTTGTTTTTACTATTTATTGTTGAACAGATAGCTTTGACCTCTATTTCTTTTATCTCTGAGATAAATTGAAATAGTGTTTCAACGATAAGTCCTGTTCCTACTATACCTAATTTCATAAGTCCCCCTATTTTTGTAAGAAATCTAAGATCTCTTGTCTTTTATCTTCCATATCTTGATAGCCTAATTGATACATTTCTTCCATTTGTTCAAGACTACCAGAAAATCTTCCGACGCCACAATCTTTTGATGGTCTGATCAAGATCGTATTACCATCTTTTTCTCCATCATAGACTAGTTGCATTTCATGATAGTAAGTATCAACTCTACCATCTAAAGTAGTGAGCATTGTCTTATATTTGTGATAAACAAGTCTTAATAAGTTAGTTAAGAAGAAACCGTTTGGTTTACGTACATAGTTTTTATCTTTTGTAACGATGACGATATTTTTTTGATGGCCTTTTTCTCTGCTTCTTTCAATAGAGATCATTGTCCTAATGCCTCCATCTAAGAATTTATCCCCATTTAATTCAGTCATCTTGCCTGTTAAAGGCAGAACACAACTTGCTCTAACTATATCGCCCTTTTCATCGTATTGATCCTTACCAAAGTATTGTAGTTCTTGCTTACTCATATTATATAGACCGATCTCAACATCGCTGTCACTATTTTTTAGATCTTTCCAAGCATCCTTAAAATAAGGAGCAAAATATTTATTGAAGAGGAATTTTGAACCTAATAATGTTCCTTCTTTAAATAATGGAACAATACCAATAACTGATTTTTCTTTGATACCTTTTGTAGATATCTCTTTCATCTGTTCAATTCTACCTGTAGCATATAAAAAAGCGTAACAAGAGGCAGCTGAGATAGCTACACTATATTTGATATTTATGCCATTGTCATAGAGCCAGTTTAGAGCTCCTGCAGTATAACAGCCTCTAAATCCTCCACCTTCTAATACTAATCCAACGTTTTCATCCATAAGAATTCTCCTTTTTATCTAATTTATTTTAAGTTGTTAAGAGATATTTGTAAATTATAAATCGATGCGATAGATCTTTTTGACCTTCTCACTTTCGAAAAGAGGATGCCAAATTGGTACAGATAAAGTGTTGATGTAAGTGGCTTTTAGCTTTTGGATTGTTTTATCTGAAGCGATATTTTCTGGGGAGCAAGTTATAAAAAGATAATCCATATTTAGCTTTTTAGCTACTTCTAATAATAATAGTGAAGCTTTATAAGCATAACTGTGGCCACGATATTTCTTATCAATACGATAACCTATATTACCATAGAAGAGTAGTTCATCTTCATGACTTGCTCTAATATCACAATAGCCAATACGATGACCGATATCTTTTAAGATGATGGTATAGAAAAACTGTGATCCACTACAATGGGTCAGCCTAAGCAAAAGTTGCTGATCTTCGATGCTCTTTACCTTATCGGTGTCAAATGTTATACGTATCATTACTTATATTATACTCCCTTTTTCTCGAATGAATGTAAGCGTTCGCAAAAAAACTTAAAAAATTTTTTAAAAAGTTTTAAAAATAATTCTTGCAATGGGGATTGAGGTATGGTAATATAAATGAGCACTGATAAATAAGACTTTGGAGAAGTACTCAAGAGGTCGAAGAGGTGCCCCTGCTAAGGGTATAGGTCGGGAAACTGGCGCGAGGGTTCAAATCCCTCCTTCTCCGCCATTAAGTTATTTCAAAAGTTAGTTGTGTATTGGTCCAGTGGTGTAGTGGTTTAACATGCCTCCCTGTCACGGAGGAGATCGCGAGTTCGATCCTCGTCTGGACCGCCATTATCACGCAGGTGTAGTTCAATGGTAGAACGCGACCTTGCCAAGGTCGACACGGGGGTTCAATTCCCCTCACTTGCTCCATTTGTTAAGTGTCCGTTAAACGGATTTAAGATATATGTCGATCAATTGATCGCTTTTTTTATGCCTTGATGTTATAGTGATATAGAGGTATTAAAATATGGGATTGTTTGGAAAGAAAAAGAATAATGATGGTAATCTATTTGCGGTGCATTTATTAATGAAAGAAAAATGTGAACTTCCTAAAAAAGAAGAGATGATAAGAATATTTGAAAAACATTTAGGAAAGATTGATTGTTTTCATTATGATAAAGATAGTGTTGGCTTTACTTGTTGCGATTATTTTACTGATGCTAAAAAAAGCAAAAAGTCATTTTCACCACAATTATTGATCGTAGGCTGTTCAAAAATAAAAAAACCATTAATGAGTCAATTACAAGAAAGTCAATTATGGAACTGTGCAAATGGCAAACAGATATTAGATGGATGTCAATATGAATATGTAGCTACTGATATGTTATCAGCTTTGTTGGACTTAAAAGAAAGAGCTGATTTGTTGGTAAGATATAGTGAAGCATTAGCTGAAACTTTTACTAGTTGCAAAGCACTAGTATTTGGTAATTCGATGAAAATGTTCAGTCGGGAAGATATCTTAAATTGCGATATTGATGAAGATATTAGATTTATCAATTATGCGGTTAATGTTAGATCCTTTAATATTGAAGGTAGCGAAGATAAGTTAGTCGATAGTGTTGGTATGAATGTATTATCTTTGCCAGATGTACAATATCATTTTCACTCTTTAGATTCACAATCAGTAGTTTCGCATGCTTATAATGTTCTTTCTTATATCTTAGAATATGACAATCCTATAAAAGATGGTGATGTTATAGATGGCATTAAAGATAAAGCAATGTCTAGTGAAGTACAATGGCAAGTCCATTACGAAAAATCGCTTGTCAAACCTGATAGGATATTGATTGATGTTAACATGAATGAATATGCTTCAGGTAAAAGAAATTATCGATAAAAATAGATAACTAAAAAGATCTGCAGTATTAAAAATAAAGGATTGAGTATGACAAAAGATAAGTGTTTTGTTTTATGATGAAACAAGTACATGCCTAATAAGGCACCTACACTACCACCAATAAAAGAGATAAAGAATAATATTTTTTCTGGTATACGCCATAAAGAATGTTTAGCCTTAAACTTATCAATGCCATAAAGGATAAGAGCTATTAGATTTACTATTAGTAGATAATAACGAAATTTAGTGATGAAATTAATCAATGTTGTCATTTTGCCCTCCTATATATTTATTTGTATGACTATGGAAATGAACAGTAAATTCATTAAAAGATTGGTTGTCTGTTGTCAATGAAGGACCATCATAAATGTAATGGTGATACTGTAAGTTGTTTTCTCATTAGGAAAAAAGCTTGTAATATATATTTATCGTTTGCTCTTCCTAAAGAGAAACTATCATATGATTACAAACGATAGAGGCAACAGTTATATCTTTTACTTTGCACTTAGAAAAGCTACAACCCGATAATGATAGGATATGGTCATGAGTATCACCATCCTTTTAAGTATAATAATGTAAGATTTTCGTGTTTGCTCATATTTGCATTCCTATCTCTGGTTTTATTTTAACACAGAATGAATAGTTGAAAACTATAGTTACGTTACAAAACAGTGGAAATTAATTACGATTATAGGTATAATTACCATTGCTGATGTGCCGTTTTAGCTCAGTAGGTAGTAGCGCTTTCTTGGTAGGGAAGAGGTCAGCAGTTCGAATCTGCTAATCGGCACCATTTTTAAAGAGTATTCCTGGTTGCTGACCAGGTTTTCTTTTGAAAAAATGTCATTGAAATTAGGTCACAATTTCATTGAAGTTGCATTGAAGTAAACATGGAATGATGTTCCATATTTAAATGTTCAAACAATTTTATTGTTTGAACATTTGACTTTGAAACCTGAAAACTATATAATGTATACGTAATGTAAGGTGGTGGCTTATCATATGTTAGAGTTGTTAAAAATAAAAGTTAGTGGATTTAAATTGCTTCAAGATGATTTTTCTCTTGATCTAATGACAAGAACACGAGTTTATCAAGAAGACAAAATGAAGGAGATTGAAGAGGTAGATAAAGGATTATATTTATTTAGGACTAATGCTTTTGTTGGTGGTAATTCTTCGGGTAAATCAACAGTTTTATCTTTGATATTAAAAACATTTATATTTCTGCAAACGGGTAGATGGGAATATGTCCCTATGGAGTTTAAAAAAGATAAAATTGATTTAAACGTAATTTTCTACTTAGAAGGTTGTTTATATGATTACAAAGTATCTTTTAGCAAGATTGATCCCACTAAGATGACTTCTGAGAACAAATATTCACCAATACAAGAAAAGAATTTGTTAAGAATGCCATATAATAAGACAAGAGGCATTAAAAATTTAAATTTGATTGAAAAAGAAGGAGAAAGTTTGAACTATTTATTTGAACTTTCATTGGGTGATACTTCTGCAATTAAGAAAATAACAAACAATCAAGTTTTCGTGGACGATTTTAGTAATAATAATATTTCAAATTTTCACGAAACGGTTTTAAGGAACACATTTTTTACGAGTTTAAATAGTTGCAATAAAAAATTAGTGTCATCTATTATTGGGCTTCTTGATGATAGTATTGAGTATATCACTTATGATAATTCAGATTTTGTAAGATTCAAAAGATTTAATGAAGCGGAAGAGGTTATCTCAAATGTGACTTTAATGTCTATCTTATCATCTGGAACATTTAGGGGTATAGAGTTGTATATTAGATGCATCAACGCAATCAAAAATGGCAAAGTCATCATTGTAGATGAGATTGAAGACAGCTTTCAGAAAAATTTAGTTTTTAATTTATTGTTTTTATTTAATGATTCGAAGATTAATACTAAAGGAGCAAAGTTATTTTTCAGCACGCACTATATTGAAATCCTTGATTATTTAAATAGGAGAGATGGAATCTTTATTACTCATAAAGAGAACGGTATTATCAATATTAAAAACTTGTATTCTGATTATAATGTAAGGACGGAATTGTTGAAAAGCAAACAATTTGATAACAATGTTTTTTCAACAGCCTTAAATTATAAACAATTATTAGAGGTAAGGAGATCATTGATAAATGAACTACAAACTGATAATGACTGAGGGACCAGACGAACTAGCTTTTGTAGAGGTGCTAATTAAAAAGGGAATATTTATTTTTTCGAAAGATGAATTACTTATGGAAGAAGTATTTCACAAAAGACAGATTGATGGAGAGCTTGTGGGATATATTCAAACTTTGCAATTTGGTGATACTGTAGATATTTTTAGAATTGGAGATAAGTTAAGTGATAGTTTAAAAATTCCACGTTCTATTTTGCCAGAAAAAGTAAGGGATAAATTCAAAATATGCACACTTCCCGAGTTTGAAATTCTTTTTATCCTTAATGAAGGCTTGTATGAAGATTACATTAAGATGAAAACTGAAGAAAAGCCAAGTGTGTTCTATGGGAGATTTGATAGTAAATACAAGAAACAATCAGCTTATGTTGAAAAATATTTTGATGATATGAATGCACAAGATATTATTAAATTAGTTGATCTATATGTACAAAAGAGAGGCAAGACTCACAAAAAAGACCAATTAACATTGCAGTCAATACTAAAAAGAACGAAAAAAGAATTGCTGTAGATTTCTTGTTAAAATCTTTAATTTAAAGGATTGGCGAGTATTGTCAATCTTTTTTACTACATTTAAGCAACATGTTAAGCAAGATTAAAGCAAGGGTGGCTTGCTCCAATGATTGATGAACGTTTTGGTGAGGCACCAAGGACTATATTAAAACTGTCATTTGAGAAAAAAGTGACAGAAAAAAGCGACAATAAACCACCGACAATAAAGAACGACAATAAAAAAGTGACAATAAATGAAGAAGGCCAACTGCAAGAGTTACAAGCAAATATGCAGGTTGGCTATGATTATAAAATAGAAGAAATCTGTAATTTAACAGGTTTAAAAAGGACAAGGACAAGAGATCTTGTTAAGAACTTGGTTAGTAAAGGCATAGTGACAGAGCAAGGTCAAAGAAGATCGAAACGGTATAGACTTTCAATAAATGCAGAAGCGACAGAAAAAAGCGACAATAAGTCACTGACAATAAAAAGCGACAATAAAAAAGCGACAATAAATGAAGAAGGCCAACTGCAAGAACTACAAGCAAATATGCAGATTGGCTATGATTATAAAATAGAGGAAATCTGTAATTTAACGGGTTTAAAAAGGACAAGGACAAGAGATCTTGTTAAGATCTTAGTTGATAAAGGCATAGTGAAAGAACAGGGTCAAAGAAGATCAAAACGGTATAAGAGGATAAAGTAGTTTAATTTCTTTGATTGAAATATCTTGGCATTTAGTAGAAAATAGATACGAGGTGTTTTGCGTGTATATTGAAAGATTAAAAAGTGAAGATATTGAGCAAGTTTTGAGGATTTATAACTATTATATATTGAACAGTTGTTTTACTTTAGAAGAAGAGGCTTTATCGTTAGAAACTTTTACTAAAAGGTGTGAAGCTATCATGAGTCGTTATCCTTATATTGTTGCTAAAGATGATGATGGTAAGGTTGTTGGTTATGCTTATTTGGATGAGTTTAATTCGCGTAGTGCTTATAGACATACTGCTGATTTATCTATTTATGTTGACAAAGATAGATTACATGATCATATAGGACAATTTTTGTTAGATAATATTGAAGATATCGCTTCGGAATATGAAATAACAACGATCATTTCTCTTGTCACTAGTGAGAATAGTAATTCTGTTAAATTTCATGAGAGAAATGGTTTTTTGTTAGAAGGTAATATTAGGGATTGTGCTAATAAATTTGGCAAGGATCTTGGAGTATATTATTATCGTAAAGCGTTAAAGGGGTTAAAGTAATGGATATTGAAACAATTTGTTGTTCGATTATAGCAGCTAGTGGTACAGCTAGAAGTATGTATATCGAAGCAGTCTACTTGGCTAAGAAAGGGCAATTTGAACAGGCTAGAAAGCATTTTGATGAGGCAGAGCAGTATAGCAAGCAAGGTCATGATATACATTTTGATCTACTTCAAAAAGAAGCAAATGGTGAAAGCATTCCATTTAAATTGTTGATTTCTCATACTGAAAGTATTTTGATGTCAGCAGAAGAAATGAAGATATTAGCCGAAGAATTAATCGATGTTTATGAAAGATTAGAAAAGTTAGAAAAGTAATATGGATGAACTAAGACAGGATGATAGTAGTAAACTCATCAAATTATTGTTATTGATGGGTGAAAATTATATTAAATCGGGTGCAGAAATCTGGCGAGTTGAGGATATGCTCAGTCGAGTCGGTTATGCTTATGGAGCTAGGGAAGTAAATGCTTTTGTCATTACTTCTTGTATCTTTTTGACTATCACTTATAGTGATGGTCATATTGAGACCCAAACTAAAAGGATCAAAAGAGGAGCTACTGACTTGAGAAAATTGGAATGGCTTAATTCTTTAAGTAGAAAGATCTGCAAAGATAAGATCTCGTTAACTGATTTTGAAAAGGAACTGTTGACTATCATTTCCAGAAAAGAAGATAAGAAAGAATTATTTATAGGTAGTATCCTCATTGGTGGAGCATTTGCTTTGTTCTTTGGTGGCAATGTAGTAGATATCATTTTATCTGCACTTGTGGGCATCATTGTTTGTTTGTTACAGATATATGTGGAGCCACTATGCATGAATGCGATCGCTTATAAGTTTGTTGGCTCATTTATAACTGGTTCGATCATTTCAATGATAACAAAGTTAGTTAGTGGTGCTCATCAAGACATCATCATGATTGCTGATATCATGATCTTGATACCAGGGATAATGTTCACCAATTCTTTACGTGATGTCTTATTAGGGGATACTTTATCTGGAATATTAAGATTTGTTGAAGCTGCTTTATTGGCTTGTGCGGTAGTAGTGGGCTTTGTAGCTTCGATGTTCTTATTTGGAGGTAAACTATGAGTGATGCTTTAACTTACAAGATCATTGGTGCTGCTTTAGGAAGTTTAGGCTTTGGTATCATGTTTCATGGAAGCAAGAAACATACTTTATTAGCAATTCCTTCAGCGATGCTTTCCATTGTTGTTTATTTGGTATGTTTGGATCATTTTGATCTTGGTATCTTTCTTAGTGCCTTGATCGCTGGTTTTGTTTGTGATCTATATGCCGAGATAATGTGTAGGATCTTAAAAGCTCCTTCAACAGTATTCTTCTTGATCGGCTCTATTCCTTTGATTCCTGGAGGAGCTTTGTATTATTGTATTGATAAAATCGTTGTTAGAGATTTAGTGATGGCTGTTCAATATGGTTTAGAAGCTTTTTATACAGCTTTAGGTATTACTGTAGGAATGTGCATTGCTTGGGCAATCTGTGACCTTTTAAGAAAGATCAAAAAGAAGATGCAAGATAGTAAGTAAATTAATATCATTTACTTATTTCTTTGGTATAATATTTGAGCGTGAGGTGCGTTTATGTCATATGTTTGGGAATTAGTTAAATCTATCATCCTTGGTATTGTTCAAGGTATAACAGAATATTTACCTATATCTTCTACTGGTCATATGTTATTGATCAATGAGTTTTTACAACTTCAATTTTCAGAAGATTTTGTTAATGCTTTTTTAGTTGTCATTCAATTAGGTTCAATCTTGGCAGTAGTAGTGCTATATTTCAAAAGATTATGGCCTTTTGATTTTAAAAATTGTACAAAGAAACAAAGAATAGATATTTGGATCTTATGGTCAAAGATCTTTGTTGGCTGTATCCCTGCTATCATCGCTGGTGTACTAGTTGATGATATCATTGATCAATATATGCATACACCAGTTGTCATCGCTTTAGCTTTGATCATTTATGGTATCTTATTTATCATCATTGAAAATAGTCATATCAAAGTCACGATGAAAACTGTTGAAGATATCGATTATATAACTGCCGCTAATATTGGTTTATTCCAAATGTTGGCTTTGATCCCTGGTACTAGTAGAAGTGGTTCTACTGTCATGGGTGGTAGGATACTTGGTGTTTCAAAAGAAGCGGTATCTGAATTCTCATTCTTTATGGCTGTTCCTATCATGGCAGGAGCTACATTATTAAAACTATTAAAAGTTGGATTTAGTTTTAGCTTATTTGAGTGGATCATCATGGGTGTTGGCACTTTAGTAGCTTTTGTTGTTTCAGTCATTTCGATCAAGTTCTTGATGAATTATATTAAGAAACATAGTTTCAAGGTATTTGGCTACTATCGTATAGTATTGGGTATCTTAGTATTAGTTTATTTCTTGGTGTTAAAATAGTATGTTAAAAAAGTATATTAGACAGATGTTTGTAGCTGCACTATATGCCGTTTTGACAATGGTGCTTCCTTCTTTTTCTTTTGGTATCTTACAATTTAGAGTAAGTGAAGCTTTGATGTTACTAGCTCTAGTTGATTTTGATTATGTTTATGGCCTTACTTTTGGTTGTATCTTAGCTAATCTAGTAGGTGTTTTGAGTGGTACTAATCCAATTGGTATCATTGATATTATCTTTGGTAGTTGTGCAACTTTTATTGCTGGAGTATTAGCTCATCGTTTTGCGGATATAAAGTGGTTTAAACTACCATTACTCAGTATGTTTATGCCAGTTATAGTTAATGGCTTAGTCATTGGTCTTGAGTTAGCATTAATTTATAACAGTGATGCTATATTAGATTTTTGGCTTACTTATGGTTGGTCGGTTGCTTTAGGAGAATTTGTTGTCATGTATCCTATCGGCATTCCGTTATATTTGGCTTTAAAGGATAGGATCAAAAATGTTGGATAATCCTTATTTTATACAAGAGATGAAAACTCTCTTGTCTAGTTCAGATTATGATAAGTTTGTTGATTGTTTAGATAAGCCAATGTATAAAGCTTTAAGGATCAATACCTTAAAGAGTGATCATGATTTTATTAGTAAGTATATTTCTTTAAATGAGAAGAGCGCTTTTGATGAAAATACTTATCTGATCAGTAGTGAAGAAAAATTGGGCAAACATCCTTTTCATATTGCTGGCTTGTATTATATTCAAGAACCATCAGCTACTATGGCGGTCAATGCTTTAGATGTCAAAGATGATGACTTTGTTTTAGACTTGTGTGCTGCTCCTGGTGGTAAAAGTACCCAGATATTAAATCGTTTATCTAAAGAGGGCTTTTTAGTCAGTAATGAATATGATAAGAAAAGAGCTAATACTTTATTAAGTAATCTAGAAAGATGGGGCTATGATAATTATTTATTGACTAATAATGATGCTAAAACGATCTGCGAACAATTAGAAGGAGTTTGTGATAAGGTTTTAGTAGATGCTCCCTGTTCTGGTGCTAGTATGTTTAAAAAATATCCTGAAACTGTTAAAGATTATAACTTGAATAGTGAGCTAGCTTGTCAAAAAAGGCAATTAGAGATCTTATCTGAGGCTTATAAGGCTTTAAAACAAGATGGTATACTTGTTTATTCTACTTGTACTTATAACTTATATGAAGATGAGCAAGTGGTTGAAAAGTTCATTAATGAGTTTGGCGATATGCAACTAGTGGATACTGGTTTAAGTTGTGGACAAAAAGGTTATGACCCACAAGGTTTAACAAGAAGATGTTTCCCGTTTAATGGTGGGGAAGGTCATTTTGTGGCTAAGTTCATCAAAAAAGGTGAACAAGCAAAAAGAAAACTAAAGACTTTTAGTTTTTCTAAAGATAAATTAGTCGATGAGTTTATTGAACAAAATTGTTATAGTAAACTTGCTTATACGATCATCAATAATAAAGTTTATTGTTCTAATAAACCTTTATTGAAATTAAATGCGAATTGTTATCGTAGTGGTATCTTACTAGGGGAGATAATAAAAAACAGGATCGAACCTGATCATCATTTCTTCATTACTTATACAGATCTCAAAAATGTCTGTGAGTTAACTGATGAGCAATTAGATATTTATTTAAGTGGTCGATCACTGTTTGTTGATAACATTTCTAAAGGTTACGTGCAATTACGTTATAAAAATGTCCCTATCGGTTTTGGTAAATCTGATGGTAAACAGATCAAAAACCATTTACCTAAAGGATTGCGTTCTCTTTAAGCATTTCTTTTACTTCGAACAGGTCTTTCTTGATGATGACCTGTTTTTTTAATTCTTCAGTAGGGGCTAATAAGTCAGGTACCATACAAGCTATAGCCTCGGCATTTAATGCTGCTTTTAAACCATTATAGGAGTCTTCAAGTATTAGACAATTTTTGATATCGATATTCATTTCTTTCGCGGCTAATAAGAAGATCTCAGGATTAGGTTTTGAACAAGTAACCATATCACCAGTGATGATATGAGTAAAAGGTACTTCTCTATTATTACCATTAAAAGAGACTCTGACTTTTTCTTTTGAACCACTAGTAGCTAAGGCAATTGGAAAATTAGCTTCATTTAAACTATCGATAAGCTCTATTGCACCTTTTTTGAAAGGTACTTTGCCTAAAGATAAGGCTTTTAAGATATTGACTGAAAATTGATCTAACATTTCTTTAGAGATCTTAGTGCTGTTTGTGATGGTGTTTAGATATTCTATGGCTTGGTTCATGTTGATGCCAAGTAATGGATTGTAGATCTCATCACTATAAGGAAGACCATGGTCTTTCAATATATCAAACATGATCTGTTTTGCCCATTTTTCAGAATCAGTGATGATTCCATCCATATCAAATATAACTGCTTTAATCTTTCTCATTTTGATCACCGCAGATAATATATCATAAAATTGGTCGTTCTTGAAAAGTTTCATTGATTATTTAACAAGTATTTTTTGTGGCAGGAAATTTCTATTTCGATTATACTATTTATGTGAGAGGTGGGTAAAAATATGAACAAAACTATCGAAGATATTTTACAGAGACGTTCTGTACGTAAGTACAATGACAAAATGGTAAGTAAGGAAGATTTAGAAACAATCGTAAAGGCAGCAAGTTATGCTCCAAGTGCAATGAATTGTCAGCCTTCTATTGTTTTAGTTGTTCAACAACCAGAATTATTGGAGAAATTACGTCGTTTGAACGCTACTTCAGTTGGTCAACCTTATGAAAGGGATAATTTCTATGGTGCCAAAACTGTCCTGGTAGTATTAGCTGATAAGAACAATGCACGCAGGGTATATGATGGTACTCTTGTCATGAGCAATATCATGTTAGCTGCTCAGTCTTTAGGTATCTCTTCTTGTTGGATCCATCGTGCTAAGGAAACATTTGAAACAGAAGAAGGCAAACAGATCTTAAAGGACTTAGGTATTGAAGGAGAATACGAAGGTATTGGTAACTGTATCTTAGGCTATAGTGATGATAAGCCAGAGGCAAAGCCACGTAAGGAAAACTTCGCTTGGTATGTTCTATGATAAATCTGTTTGTCAGTGATATCGATCACACATTATATAGCAGTGAGTTAAAAAAGATACCCGAGGAAAATATCGCTGCTTTAAAGAGGTTGATCGATAAAGGGGTAAAGATAGCTCTGGCTTCTTCAAGAGTATATTCGGGTTGTCTTGAATTAGCTAGTGAGTTAGATTTAAAAGCTAATGATGGTTATATCATTGCTTATGGTGGAGCTTTAGTTAAACGCTGTAAGGATGATAAAGTATTATTAGATGAGCGCTTCGAAGATGAGCAAGTAAAAAGCTTATATCAACTATCTAAAGAATTAGATGTTGGTTTTAATATTGCTCAAGATAAATATAACATTGGTACTAATTATTGTAAGATTTTAGATTACGATTTCTATGATGTTGGCATGGATTATATCGTTAGTCATGACATCTTTAAATATGTAGATGAACCAATCTATAAAGTTTCATTTTCTATCGATAATGGCAAGGAAAAAGAGCTATTAAGGATATTAGATGAAAGATATGGGCAAGAGTTTGCTTTTGCGATTCCACAACCTCATACTGTTGATGTAGCTTTAAAAAGGATCAGTAAACTTACGGGACTAAAAGCTGTCATTGAAGATATGGGTATTACTTTAGAGAATGTTGCCGGTACTGGTGATAACGGCAATGATGTTGATATGTTATCATCGATTGCGATCAGTGGTTGTGTTGCTAATGGTTCAGATGAAGCTAAAGAAGTGTCTGATTATGTAGTTGGTAGTTGTAAAGAGGCAGGGGTAGCTCAGTTTATCAAGGAGATATTAAAAGTATGATAAAGGCATTATTTTTTGATATAGATGATACGCTCATTAAAAGAGGTAAATTTGAAGTAGAAGCTTCTGCTTATGAAGCAATCTGCAAGGCAAGAGAAAAAGGCTTAAAGATCATCATCTCTACTGGTAGAGCTTATTCTCTGATGCATGAAGACATCAAAGATAGAGTCAAAGCTGATTATTATATCACTTCTAATGGTGCTTGTATCAATGATACTGAGGGAAATGCGATTGCTTCTTATCCGATGAAGAAGGAAACGACTGAAAAGATAATCGAAGCCTTTGTCGAAAAGGATTATCCATTTGCGTTTAAGTTTGTTAATAGTTTTAGAGTTTATAATCGTTTTAAGGATTTTACTGATAAGTATTGTAACAAAGCCATATCGATCAAAAATGTTTATGATGATTCTGCTAAGAGGGATTATCACTTAACTCATAATGAAATGCCACTTGATTGCTTTGTCTTCTCGGAAAATTTTGAAGCTGTGAAAGTATTTGAACAATTTGATGATATTCAATATTATTCTAATAAAAAAGAAGGCAGTGAATGTTGGTCAAATCAAGCTAATAAAGGTAAGAGCATCATTAGATTAGTTGAAGAGTTAGGCTTAACACTAGATGAATGTATGTCATTTGGTGATGGTACTAATGATATTGAGATGATAGAAAACTGTGGCATAGGTGTAGCTATGGGTAATGCCCAAGATGAATTAAAACAAGTTGCGGATTATATCACTACTGATATCGATAAAGATGGCATCTATAATGCGCTAAAACATTTTGAGATCATTTAAGAAATTAAGACGTTTGAAAAAAGCGTCTTTTTTATATAAAAAAACATGATCTTTGTGATCATGTCATTTGAATATTACAGCTAATCTTTTCTTTAGGTAAACGTATAACGGTGTAGCAATGACTATCGTTAGTATTGCATTTACTGTTGTTGTGATCCATTTAGCTACTGTTAGATAACTAGCTGCCTTATCTGCATTATTAAGTAGTAATTTGTAGTAAAGGTAAGAGAATAGTGGTTCACCAATGATATTACATAACATAGCTACTGATATTGCGATAAGTGTATAGGCAAATAATTGTTTGCCTTCTTTTTCTTTTAAGTGGAATAGTTTTTGACCAACAGTTCCCGCAATAAAGCCCATCATGAACTTTAAGATGATAGTCTTGGGAGCTGTTAGGATGTAGGCTGGATCCAACAAGTCACCAATACCCATACCAATTGCTCCAGCAATGCCACCACAGATGGGATCGATAAGTAGTCCAGCTAAGACACAGAAGACATTTCCTAAGTGGAAAGAAGTATAGCCAGCAGGTGTTGGTATCTTTACTTGTAGGAAAGTGAAGCTTACATAACATGCTGCGGCTAATAGAGCTGTTAAAGTTAACTTTTTAAGTTTTTCATTCATATTTATCACCGTCAACAAGTATAGCACAATTGTTTTGGATAATTGTTCATTTTACTAACTCTTTACAATCGTAGTCTAATCTTTCAAAGTTATAGCGAATCTTTCCTTTAGCATTATTGCCATATTCGATGGCTTGTTTAGGACAATAACAGATGCAACTCATGCAATGAGTGCAATTGTTAGACCAAATAGGTTTATCATCTTTTAAAGTGATGTTGTTTAAAGGACACAAACTAGCACATTTGCCACAACCGATACATTTTTCCGTAACGTAAAATGGTTTAGCTTTGATGATAGTTGTATAGAACAAAGGGTTAACGATGTCACTTAAAATATCATCTTTTATAGTAGTAATTTTAGTAAAGTTTTCATCATTAAAGATAGTTTTAATAGCTTTATCAATTAGTGGTTCAGCTTTATTAATGATCTTTATTGCTTCTTCATCATTTGGCGCGTTAAATAAGGCAATGTAGTTTTCTGGCATGATGACTTGTAATGTTCCTTTGTATTCTAATTGTTTTTTGTTTGATAGTCTTTTGTTGTATTTACTAGCATTACCAATGCCATCACCACAATCTAAGATGAACCATGCTTTTTTAGCGTTAATAAATTCTGTCTGTAGTATCCAATCATTGACTATTCTTGGTAAACGCCAAGCGTATGTTGGTGTTACAAAGATCAAATGATCATCAGTTGTTATTGTAGAGGTATCATTGTTTTTAATCTTCTCGTTGATATTGATGACTTCTTCATTTAATCCCTTAGCTAAACGAGTTGCGATATATTTACTGTTTCCTGTTCCACTAAAATATAAGATCATATTTGTTCTCCTTTGGATAAGTTTATTCTATCACAATAAAAAAAACAAAAGTTATTAGCTTTTGTTAATTGGCATTTTTACTCTTCCAACTATAGTATTCCTCATCCTTTTCAAGATTGACATTTTCATCTTTTGGTAAATAAAGATAAAACTCTTCATTTTTGTAAAGATCGATGAAGTCTTTATAAGGAATAGTTGAATGATAAGAGATAGCTTTGATGGTTATCTTATCATCATTAAGATAGTAGTAAGTTATTTTGCCTTTAGTTTTAGTGTAGAGGATCTCTTTTTCCTTTAGCAACCGCAATGCTTCTGAGAAATCTAAAATTTCATTCATTTTTTTGTAAAATAAAAAGTTAGAACCAAACTAACTTTTTTAACCTTGTTTCTTTAAAGTTTTTAAAGCACGCGCTGACATCATGACGGTCTGCGGTTTACCATCAACCATAACTTTTACTTTCTGTAAATTAACATTCCATCTACGACGTGTTGCTCTCAAAGAATCAGAACGATTGTTTCCTGATAAAGGTCCTTTGCCTGTAACGGCACATACTCTTGACATTCCGTGACCCCCTTTCAATCATACGCTTTATTATGATATCACTGAGCTAGTTAAAAAGCAAGAAAATTTTTTCAATAAAATCAAGATAAATAGAGTGAAGAATATGCGAGTTTTACTTTTACAAGGAGAAAAAGTTGCAAAGGATCTCTTGTCCTAAAAATGGTACGATATTTGATTTCCCCTGTTTTTTTCTTAAGAAATAAGGGGGTAGTGTGTTATCATTATTTAGCGATACAAAAGAAGAAAAATTGAAGGGAGATAAAAATGAAAGTAGCACATTTATCTGATCTACATTTAGGTATCCACTTAAATGGATACAACTTGATCGAAGATCAAAAATACATCCTTGATCAAATATTAGAAAAACTTGTGGAAGAAAAGACAGAAGTTTTGATCATTGCTGGGGATGTTTACGATAATTCTGTACCAGCAAGTGAACCTATCACTTTGTTTGATGATTTTCTTTACAAATTAAGACAGAATGATATCAAGACTCTTATCATTAGTGGTAATCACGATAGTAATGAGAGATTATCTTTTGGTAATAGGTTACTTGACGATAGTGGTATCTATATTTCTCCTGTTTTTGATGGAACAGTTAAGAAAGTAGTATTAAGTGATGAATATGGCAATATTAACTTTTATTTGATGCCTTTTATAAAACCTATAACAGTTAAGCCTTTTTATCCTGATAGTGAAATCAAGACTTATAATGATGCTGTTAAGGTTGTACTTGACAATATTAGTTTAAATAAAGAAGAAAGAAACATTTTGGTAGCTCATCAATTTGTGACAGGGGCAGCTACATCAGAATCCGAGACCTTTTCTGTTGGGGGGCTAGATAATATTTCATTAGATCTTTTTGATGACTTTGATTATGTAGCTTTAGGTCATATCCATAAGCCACAGTATATGGGAGAAGGAAAGAAGGTACGTTATTGTGGTACACCTTTAAAGTATTCTTTTTCTGAATCCGATCAACAGAAGTCTATCACTTTTATAGATGTAAAGGGTAAGGGAGAGATGAGCATTACTTGTTCTGATCTAAAACCATTACATGAAATGGTTAGGATCAAAGGTAGTTATGATGAATTAATGAATAAGTCTAATTATGATAAATTGAATCTTGAAGATTATTATGAGATCACTTTGACTGATGAAGAAGATATCTTTGGCGTAGAAGATAAGTTAAGAAATGTTTATAAGAATATGATGAAAATTAGGTATGATAATAAGAGAACGAGTACTGATCAAGAAATAACGATCAATGATGAATTTGAAAAATTTACGCCAATAGATATCATGGAAGAATTTTATAAATTGGTCAATAATACTGAAATGAGTGATAAGCAAAAAGAAATCTGTTCAAACATTTTTGAAGAGATTTTGAAAGGAGAAGATTAATGAAACCTACGAAATTAACAATGACTGCCTTTGGCCCATTTGCTACTACAGCAGAAGTGGATTTTACTAAATTTGACGGACAGGGTTTATTTTTAGTTGCTGGTGAAACTGGTGCTGGCAAAACTTCTATATTTGATGGAATTTGTTTTGCGTTGTATGGCGAAGCATCAGGTGAAAATAGAGAGAAAGAAGATTTGCGTTCAAGACATGCTGATAAAGATATACTTACGGAAGTTCAATTAGAATTTGTTGATAAAGAAAATAGCTACAAAATAATAAGACAACCTAAACAATTAAAACCAAGGAAAAGAAATGCAAGTGAATATACTGAATCAAATGCTTCAGTGAAAATGTATTTACCTAATGGACAGATCTTGTCGAAAACTGAAGCAGAGGAAAAGATATTGGAGATAATTGGTTTAAATCAAAAGCAGTTTAGACAGATTGTTATGATAGCACAAGGTGATTTTCAAAAATTGATCTCTGAAAAAACTGATGCCAGACAATCCATCTTACGTTCAATATTCAAAACTGATCTTTATGTAAAGTTTGCTGAAAAAATTGGGAAAAAATATGATGATTTTGAGAAGAAAAAAGAAGTGCAAGATAAATTATTAGAACATCAAATAGCTAGTTTAAATGATAAAAATATCAATCGTGAAAATGTGCTAGATATCCTTGAAGAAAAGATTGAAAAAGAAAATGTTGGTATATCTAAAGCAAAAGACCAAATAGCTGAAATGACAAAAACATTGTCTGAAAAAGATAAAGAATTAGATAGGCTGAACAACTTAAAAGATAAGAAAAAACAGTATGATAAGTTAGGTGTTGATCTTGATAATGCAAGAAGTCAAATTGAAAAGGCTGAAGAGAAAAAGAATGAATTAACAAAGCTATCAGGTGATTATGATGAAAAGGAGAAAAAAATTACATTACTTGAAAATAACCTTTCTCAATATGATAAGTTAGATGAGATTATTAAACAAAAAAAGGCAAATGATGATAATATTATGAGACTTTCTAAAGAAGAAAGTGAGAGTAAAGAAACTTTAGAGAAGGGCGAAAAGTCACTTAGTAAATATCAAGAAGAGTTGAAGGCACTAGATAATGTCGAACAGAAAATTATTAAGAAAACTGAAGAAATTGGCATTCAAAACAATAAAGTTAATAAGTTAGATGAATTGGTAAAATTAAGTGAATTGATCAAAAAAAGTGAAAAAGACTTGTTAATTAAGCAAGAAAATTATCGAAAAGATAAAGAAGAATGGTCGGCTCGTAAACAAGAGTATGAGACTATTAATCAATGCTTTCTTGATGAACAAGCTGGCATTTTAGCTGAAAAGTTAGTTGAAAATAAACCTTGTCCAGTGTGTGGCTCTTTAAATCATCCAAGTCCAGCTAAGGTAAAGTTAGTCGGTTTAACAGAGAAAAAAGTTAAAGATGCTAAAGAACTTGCTGAAAAAGCTGATGAGAAGATGAAAAAATCCTCAGAGCTTGCTAGTAATAGCAATAAATTATTAGAACAACAAAGATCACAGTATCAATCTAACTTAACTGAAAATGGACTTGATGAAAATAGCCAAATCAACGAGATCTTTAAACAGTCAAATGAATTATTAGAATGTTTTAAATCTGAGCTCAATAAACTTCAAAACGATCAAAACAGGAAGAAAGATCTTACAACAAAAGTAGAGCAATCCAACAAAAAGATTAACGATGTCAAAGAATCGCTTGGCGAAATTCAAAAACAGTTATCAGTAGCAAAAAATAATGCTTCAAATTATGAAAAACAGTTAGCTGATATCAAATTGAATCTAGAGTTTAACGATAAGAAAGAAGCTCTTTCTAAACTAAATAACCTAAAATCTGAAATAAGTAAATACAAAAATGATCTCGAAAAATGTAAGAATTTTCTTAATGATCTAGAAAAGAAGGCTAGTTCGATCAAAGCACAGAAAGAGCTTTTGGCAGCAGAATTAAAAAATTACAATGAATCAGATCGAGAAAAACTAGTTGAAATGATTTCTATAGTTCAAAAGCAAAAAGAAGATTTGCAAAATGAGTATGAAACAGTTAATAGAAATTTGAAAAATCACCAAGATATGCAGAAAGATGTTAGGAATATTTTAAAGGAAATAAAACTAATCGAAGACAAAATTTCTGTTGTGAAACCTCTAAAAGAAACTGCTTTTGGCAAAGTAAAAGGTAAAGATAAGATTTCATTAGAAACTTATGTTCAAATGCATTATTTTGATAGGATAATCCGAAGAGCTAATGTTCATTTTCTTAAAATGAGTGGTGGACAATATGAATTGATCCGTAAAAAAGAGAGCAAGGGTGGAAATGGAAAAGACGGGTTGGAATTATGTGTGGTTGATCATTACAATGGCAGTATTGGTAATGCCACTTCCTTGTCAGGTGGAGAAAGCTTTGAAGCATCTTTGTCTCTTGCTTTAGGCTTATCCGAAGAGATCCAAGCTAGTGCGGGTGGCATTAGAATGGAAAGCATGTTTATAGATGAAGGTTTTGGAACATTAGATCAAGGTGTATTAAGAAAAGCTGTTGAAGTACTAAATGGTCTTGCTACTGGTAACAAGTTGGTTGGAGTTATTTCACATGTGGAACAACTAAAAGAAAATATTGATAATCAGATAGTTGTTACTAAAATAGGTGGTAACAGCAAGATTGATATCATTGTTTAAACTTAATAGATGGTTTGTTTTGTGATGAACAAGCCATCTTTTTTGTGATATTAGGTAAAAAAAGGAAAAAATAATAAATTAAAAAGGGTTAATAGTTTGACTTTATTATTCAATTAAGCAGATAGTGTGATAAAATAATTAAGAATAGGAGTAATATGTCAGAAACTAAACCAGTATTAGCAGCTTTACAGATAGAAGATCGTCAATTGAGAATCGTTGTAGGACAGTTTTTTAATAATGTCTTGTATATATTATATCGACATACTTTAGCCGTTCATGGCTATGAGGGTGGTGGTATCTATAATGAAAAAGTCATTATAGAAGCTATTAAAAAAGAGTGTTCTTTGATTCAAAATGAATTAAAAACGCCACTTGAATCGGTCTTATTATGTGTACCTGCTTATCGTTTTAAAAAAGAAAAAAGAACTTTTGAGATCTTACTTGCAGAAAATAAAGTAAGAAATGAAGATGTTAAAGAGATTTTACAGAATGCTTATAGTGTCAAAGTGGGAAATGATCTTGAGATCATCAATGCTTTGTGTGGTAGCTATCGTATTAATGGTATAACTTATCCTAAGATCCCATTAAATGAAAAGAGTGGCTTGTTGACTGCTGAAGTTGACTTGTTGTGTGGTGATAAGAGTGCAGTTTATGATCTTGTTAGGATCGTTGAGAAAGCTGGACTAAAAGTACTGAATATATATCAAGATGAGTATGCGAGCTGTTATGAGGCAGCACTATTTGAACAAAGTTTCAATAGTTATGTCATCAATATCCATTTGGAAGGTTCTCATACAGTCTACACATTATTATATAACGGCAGGATCATTTCAGGATTTAATGATAATAATGGTTACGATCAATTGATCAAACCATTAGTAAGTAGATATGGCTTATCTTATCGTGATGCTGATAGGTTACTATTTAGATATGGTGTTGTTGGTCAAGAAACAGCAGAAGAGCGCATCATTAATCGTTGGACAGATAATGATCAAGTCAAAACGATCACTTATAAAGATATTCAAGAAAGCATCTATCCACAATGTAGCAAGATGATCGATGACATCTATTCATATTGTAGTCAGATCATTGCTGGGGGAAATGTTACAACTTTCATCACTGGTCAGGGTGCTAATTTGCAGAATTTACAAGAAATACTTTCCCAAAAGTTTGGTCATACAGTAAAATGTTATTGTCCAGACACGTTAGGTTGTCGTGAACCACGTTGGACTACTTTGTTGGGCATTTTATCTATCTATAAGGACAATATGTCTTTAGGTTTTAAGAAAGATGAATGCATCAATACTGATGTATATAAGCAAAACTTGATCGTTAGAGAAAGTGATCTTGGTGAAGAAAAGAATTTGACCGGTAAGCTAAAAAGCTTTACCGATAAGATATTTGTAGAAAAAGATTGAGGTAAGAATTATGAATAGTGACTATGTTCCTGTAACTAGGATAAAAGTATTTGGTGTCGGTGGAGGCGGATGCAATGCGGTAAATCGCATGGTTGAAGCTAATATGATCGGTGTAGATTTCTATGCTGTTAATACTGATCAACAGGTTTTAACATCATCAAGTGTTGAAAATAAGCTGTTGCTTGGTTTTAATACTACTCATGGCTTAGGTGCTGGTGGAATCCCTGAAGTAGGTAAAGCTGCCGCTTTAGAGACTATTGAAGATATCAAGGCAGCAGTTCAAGATGCTGATATGATCTTTGTCACTACTGGTCTTGGTGGAGGTACTGGTACAGGTGCTGCTCCGATCGTGGCTCAATGTGCTAAAGAAGCTGGGGCTTTGACTATCGCTGTTGTTACTAAACCATTCAATTTCGAAGGCAAGAGAAGAATGATGCAAGCTTTAAATGGCCTTGATGAACTTAAAAAATATGTTGATTCAGTCATCATCATTCCAAATGAAAAAGTTAATGCTATGTTAGGTTCAGTTCCAATCAAACAAGCTTTCCAAGAAGCTGATAATGTCTTGCGTCAAGCAGTACAGACTATCACAGATCTAGTTTCTTATAAGGCTTATATCAATCTAGACTTCGCAGATATTAGAGCTACATTATCTGGTCAAGGTACAGCTTTGATCGGTGTTGGTCAAGTTAGTCCTGATGAAGTTGGTAATAAGAATGATCTTGGTAAGGAAGCAGCTGCTAGAGCAATCAATTGTCCATTACTTGAAGGTGGCATTCAAGGTGCTAAGAATGCAATCGTCAATATCAGTGGTGCTGACTCTTTGACTATTTCTTTAGCTGAAGAAGCTATCAAACAGATTAGAGAAACTGCTGGAGAAGATATGGATATCATCTTTGGTATGGCTACTAATGATTCTTTGAAAGATTCAATCATTGTTACAGTTATCGCTACAGGTTTTGAGTCAGAAAATGGTAATAACTTTGCTCAATCGACTTATGATAACAATAAACAAACAACAGTGGAAAAAGTCGATGATAACATCGATATGCCAGATTTCTTCAATCATCGTATTAATTAATAATCAAAAGCCCATTAGGGGCTTTTTTAAGGAGTGGGTATATATGCAGAAATATAAAAAAGAGGGAGATATCTCTTATTCACTTGGAACTGAATTAACTCTAGAATTGTTAAAAAGGCATCCTAAGGAAGTCATTAGGGTTTATTTCCATTCGAAACAAAAAGAAAATGCAATATTTCTTCAGATAAAACAATTATGTGAATTAAATAAGATCGAGATGATCTGTAGTGATAAGATCTTTAATATCCTATCTGATAAAGACAACTGTTATATCATTGGTGTTTTTAATAAATATAAAACAGATTTTGATCTTAATGCAAGTCACTTAGTATTAGTCAATCCTAGTAATATGGGTAATCTTGGTACGATCATCCGTACTTCTTTAGGCTTTGGCATTGATAATATTGCGATCATTAAGCCAGCTGTTGATATTTATGATCCTAAATGTATCAGAGCAAGTATGCGAGCTTTCTTTGAACTTAATTTCCGTTATTATGATTCTTTTGATCAATATCTTAGTGAAGTCAGTAAAAGAGATATTTTTCCGTTTATGTTAGATGGAGCAAAGCTTTTACAGGATATTGTTATACCAGAAAAGTTCTCATTAGTTTTTGGCAATGAGGCTACAGGTTTACCTAGTGATTTCCATAAGTATGGTCAATCAGTATTTATCAAACATCATGATACGATCGATTCTCTTAACTTGACTAATGCTGTCAGCATTGGATTGTATCAATTTACATTAGGAAGGATATAGTATGTTAAAAAGATTTATTGCTTATTATAAAGATCATAAGTTAGTATTTGCTTTAGATATGTTGGCTTCTTTTTTAGTAAGTCTTATCTCAGTCATTTATCCGATCTTAACAAGGAAGATGTTGAATAATTTTATTCCTAATAAACAATATAGGATGATCATCATCTCTGGTATTGTCTTATTAGCTTTATATTGTGTACGTTATGGTTTAAATTTCTTTATTCAATATTATGGACATGTCATGGGTGTTTATATTCAAGCTAAGATGAGAAGTAATTTGTTTGCTCATTTACAGAATATGCCTTTTACTTTCTTTGACAATAATCAAACAGGTAAGATCATGACTCGTATGACAGATGACTTATTTGAGATCGCTGAACTTGCTCATCATGGACCAGAAAATATCATCATTTCAATCATCACTTTATTGATTTCTTTAGTTTATCTAATGACGATCAATATTCCATTAAGTCTTATCATCTTTGCGATGGTACCTATCTTAGTATTAGTCGCTAATAAGATTAGAAAGATCCACTTGGAAAATAGAAGAAGATGTCGTAAAGCAATCAGCGTGATCAATGGTCATTTACAGACTAGTATCTCTGGTATCAGAGTTACTAAAGCTTTCACTAATGCTGAAAAAGAGCAAGAGAAGTTTGAGGTAGGAAATAAGCAATTTATTCAAGCTAATAAAGAACAATATCATACAATGGCTCGCTTTAATTCTTCTACTACTTTCATCACAGATATCTTTAATGTCATCGTACTTATTGCTGGTGGCATCTATTTATACAATGGAAGGATCGATTTTGCCGATTATTCCGCATTCATCTTATCTGTTAGCTTATTTATGAGCCCGATCAATAAACTTATCGCATTTACCGAACAGTTACAGAGTGGTATCACAGGTTTTGAAAGATATTGTCAGATCATGGACTTACCTGAAGAGACCGATGAAAAGGATGCTAGTGAATTAAAAGATGTTAAAGGTGATATTGAGTTTAAGAATGTTAGTTATGGCTATGAACAAGATAGTGATGTTCTAAAAGATGTTTCTTTAAAGATCAAAGCAGGAGAGACTTTCGCCTTAGTTGGCCCTTCAGGTGGAGGAAAGACAACTATTTGTCATTTGATCCCAAGATTTTATCATTTAAATGAAGGACAGATACTTATTGATGGCAAAGACATCAATTCAGTTACAGCTAAGTCTTTAAGAGAGAACATTGGTATTGTTCAACAGGATGTTTATCTGTTTGATGATACGATCGCTAATAATATTCTTTATGGCAATCTAAAAGCAACAGAAGAGCAGATGATCGAAGCTGCTAAGAAAGCTAATATTCATGATTACATCATGTCTTTACCTGAAGGATATCAAACTAACATTGGTGAAAGAGGCGTTAAGCTATCTGGTGGTCAAAAACAGAGGTTATGTATTGCAAGAGTATTCTTAAAAGATCCAGCAATCTTGATCCTTGATGAGGCTACTAGTGCTTTAGATAATACTACTGAGATGTTGATACAGAAGTCATTAGATGAATTATGTAAAGGTAGAACAACGATCGTTGTGGCTCATAGATTATCTACGATCAAAAATGCTGATGAAATAGCTGTCATCTCTGCTGGTAAAGTATTAGAAAAAGGAACCCATAAAGAGCTGATGGACTTAAATGGTCAGTATGCTCGTTTATATAATGAACAGTTTTAAAAAAGCAGAGTGATCTGCTTTTTAAATGTCTTTTAGTAAGAATTGTGTCATGTAGATTGGCTTTAATATTAAAGAGCCTATTTTACCAACATCTTTTTGGGATAATAGATATCTATTTCCTATAATTCGGGAATACTTCTTTTCAAATGCGTCAATGGACTCATGACTATTGATCGCAGATGATTTTACTTCGATTGGGATTATTTTGTTTTTAGATGTGAGTAAGAAGTCTATCTCATAACTATGTGTGCTATTTTCTTTTTTCCAAGTGTGATAGTAAAGTTCTTTGCCACTTGTCTTAATAAGTTGGGCAACGCTATTTTCATAAAGATAGCCTAGATCAGCAGGAAGATTGTCACTTAATAGTTTACGGTAGATATCTGGCCTACCATTTTCCACATCATTAAATAGCATGGTCGTAAATAAACCAATATCAGAAAGATATAGTTTATATTCATCAATATCTTTTGTTGAAGACAGAGAAATATTAGGATTAGTTACATTGTAACAAGGAAGTACTAGGCCAGAGTCAATTAATTCAAACAAGTGTTCATCATCTTTATTCGTTTTTCTTTTACCAGTTGCTGCTGAGATCACAAAATGTTTTTTCTTTTTAGATAATTGTCCTGGAACATCTTTATAGATATTGCTGATTCTACCTGTTGGATCGATCTTTTTAAGATCGTCATAGTAAAGATCGATTATCTTTCTCTTTACGAAATCTACTGACTCAAGATTATTTGAATTGATGTATTCTTCAACAGCTTGAGGCATGCCACCAACAGCCATATAGATACGAAAATCTCGCATAGCATTGCGATTGATAGCATTACCTAATTCCATATTGCTTTTATAGGCCATTTCTAGCACTTCAGGATTTTTACCTGTTGCCCACATGAATTCTTCATAATCCATAGGATAGACTTTTATTTTTAATTCTTCTGAAGGTATTAAAATATCTTTAACGTTTTTTTGAATTGAGATAAGAGAACCAGTTTCAATGTAGTCATATCTACCATCTTTGACTAAATGTTTGATAGCTTGCCGAGCTTTTGGAAATAATTGGATTTCATCAAATATGATAAGAGATCTTCTTTTTAGTAGTTGGACATCAGTTTCTGTTTGTAGTCGTAAAAAGAATCTATCAAGATTAGAAATATCATCAAATAAATCTTTTATTTTTTTACTAGCGATAGAAAAATCAATCAAGATATAGCTGTCATATTCATTTTTTGCAAATTCTTCTGCGATAGTTGTTTTGCCAACACGTCTTGCTCCTTCAAGTAAGCAAGCGTATCTGCCATTCCATTGCTTTTTCCATTTTAGTAGTTCATAATATACCTTTCTTTTGAACATATTAGACCCCCTATTTAGTTCTTTTTAATCATTTTAACAATAGAGCTACATTATTTCAATGCTTTT
>CAVCVO010000075.1:0-27373 GCA_963606005.1 Anaerovoracaceae bacterium | reverse complement strand
ATACAAAAAAAAGAAGGAGATATTTCTATCTCCTTCCATACTTACTTTTAGCATCTAATTTATTCAAAGCTTTGGCCATTGAGGCTTTAGCTAACATGATCTCATTCTGATCAGTTGCTTTCTCAAGTCGTTCTTGAGCTCTAGTTAACTGCTTTTCTGCTCTAGCGTTATCTATCTCTTCAACATTGAGGATAGAATCCGAAAGGATAGTAGCCTTGTTATTTTCAAAAGTCAAGATACCATCACTGATCGCAAAATAGCTCTCTTTCTTATCTAAGCAAGTATTTACAACTCCTACACTTAATGGTAAGACGATCGGCATATGATTTGATAAGATGCCTCTTCTACCATCTTCAGTAGGAACATTGAGTTTTTCTGTCTTTATAGAACGATAAACTCCTCTAAATGTAACGAAATCTACATCGAATACCATTACATCATTCCTTTCGCCTTTTCCTCAACATCCTCGATCGTACCAGCAAAAGTAAAGGCTGCCTCTGGATAAGAATCATACTTACCAGCTAATATTGCTTCAAATGAACGTAAACTATCTTCAATCTTAACAAACTTACCAGGATAGCCACTAAACTTCTCTGCAACCGCAAATGGTTGAGACAAGAAGTTTCTGATCCTTCTAGCTCTATTGACTGTGATCTTATCTTCATCAGATAACTCATCCATACCTAAGATAGCAATGATATCCTGTAACTCTTTATACTTCTGTAAGATCTTTAAGACTTCTTGAGCAACCTCATAATGTCTCTGCCCTACGATATTAGGATCAAGAGCTCTTGAAGAAGACTCAAGTGGATCAACAGCTGGATATAATCCTAAAGAGGCGATCTTTCTATCAAGTACCGTCTTAGCATCCAAGTGAGCAAATGTAGTTGCTGGAGCTGGGTCTGTCAAGTCATCAGCAGGAACATAGATTGCTTGGATTGAAGTGATAGAACCATCCTTAGTAGAAGTGATCCTTTCTTGTAATTCACCCATCTCAGTTGCAAGTGTTGGTTGATAACCAACAGCTGAAGGCATTCTTCCAAGTAATGCTGATACCTCTGAACCTGCTTGTGAGAAACGATAAATATTATCAATGAACAATAAGACATCTTGTTTATCTTTATCTCTAAAATGTTCAGCCATTGTAAGAGCACTTAAAGCAACTCTCATTCTTGCTCCAGGTGATTCATTCATCTGACCATAAACTAATACTGTTTTAGCTAATACGCCAGACTCTTTCATCTCATAATAAAGATCATTACCTTCACGAGTTCTCTCTCCTACACCAGCGATAACAGACAAACCATTATGCTCAGTAGCAATAGAATGGATCATCTCTTGCATCAAAACTGTCTTACCAACACCAGCGCCACCAAACAAGCCGATCTTACCACCCTTAATGTAAGGACATAATAAGTCGATAACTTTGATACCAGTCTCTAATATCTCAACTGATGTTTCTTGTTGAGCAAAACTAGGAGCTTTCTTATGGATGACATCTCTTTCAATGTTACTATTGATATTTCCTAAACCATCAATAGGCTCACCCAAAAGATTGAACATTCTACCTAAGATCTCCTTACCAACTGGTACTGAGATAGCTCTCTGACAATCTACTGCTTTTAAACCACGCATTAAACCATTAGTCTGATTTAAAGCGATACATCTAACTTTATCATCACCGATATGTTGTTCAACCTCACAAGTAACTGTCTTATCTTGATCAACTTCAATACTGATCTCATTATACAGCTTTGGTAAAGCTTCACTAAAACGGATATCGATGACCGGTCCGATAACTTGGACTACTTCACCTATATTTTCAATCATTAATCGGCACCTCCTTGTACATCTCGGATCGTTCCTGCGGTTATCTCATTCATCTCTTGAGTGATAGCCGCCTGTCTTGCTTGATTATAATTCAAGCGAAGATCACTGATCAATTCATCAGCATTCCTATTAGCATTATCCATAGCTGCTCTTCTTGCAGCTTGTTCACTACATTTAGCCTGTAATAACAATGAATAGATCTGAGAGGTAACATACATTGGTACAAGTCTCTCTATTATCTTTTCATTACTCGGCTCTAGTAGTATAGGCTTTTTATCTTGCACTTCTTCTAATGCCATAGGTAATAATTTTTCTAAAGTAGGTTTATAAGTCAAGGTATTGATATATCTTGTATAAATGATCTGTAAACAAGAAACCTCATTTTTTAAGTACAGATCTAAGACAAATGATAAGAACTCATTTACTTCCGTAGAAGAAAGATTATCAAATTTATCAAATTCCTTAATGACATCATAACCTTCTAATTTCAATTGCTTAGCTCCATGTATTCCAATAGAAATGATCTTATCATCTTTACTGATCACACTACGAGCATATTTCAATAGTTCAGGATTATAACTACCACATAAACCACTATCAGAAGTAACTACGATATATAGTTTACTAGTAGCACTATTGCCACTAAAATAAATATTATCCTTACCATCAAAGTCTTCGCTTGCACAGACCATAGATAGAACATCCTTGAACTTTTGCGCATAAATATCATTCTGTTCCATCCTTCTTTTTAACTTCTGCAACTTAGCAGTTGCGACAAGTTGCATCGCATTGGTCAACTTCTTAGTGGAAGTGACTGAACGCAATTGTCTTTTGATACTACTGATCTGTCCTGCCATAAGCTTAACCTACAAAACTTTCTGTAAACTCACTCTCAATCTTATCTAACTTTTCACTAACAATATCACTCAATTGTTTCTCACTAGCGATCTGCTTTAAGATATCAGGATGAGACGAATGAAGATGTAACAATAACTCTTTCTCATATTGTGCAATCTTCTTTACAGGCACTTTATCTAAGTAACCCTTTTGGTTAGCAAATAGCATCACAACCTCTTCTTCCATTGAAAGAGGAGCATATTGTGGCTGTTTTAATAATTCCATCAAGTGTTGACCGTGATCGATAAGATTTTTAGTTGCAGTATCAAGATCTGAGCCAAATTGAGCAAAGTCTAATACTTCTTGATATTGAGCTAATTCTAACTTCAAAGCCTTAGAAACTTGCTTCATAGCTTTAAATTGAGCAGCACTACCAACACGGCTTACAGATAAGCCTGAATCAACAGCTGGTCTTACACCACTATAGAATAACTCTGATTGTAAGAATATCTGACCATCAGTGATAGAAATGACATTTGTTGGGATATAAGCTGAAATATCACCAGCTAAAGTCTCAACGATCGGTAGAGCCGTCAAAGATCCTCCACCTAACTTATCTGATAATTTTGCACTTCTTTCAAGTAATCTAGAATGCAAATAGAATACATCACCTGGATAAGCTTCTCTTCCTGGTGGTCTTCTTAATAACAGTGACAATGTTCTATAAGCAACAGCATGCTTACTTAGATCATCATAAACGATCAAAACATCTTCACCCTTATTCATCCAATACTCACCAATACTACAACCAGCATATGGAGCAATATATTGTTGAGCAACCGAATCCCCAGCACTGCTCACTACAATAGTCGTGTAACTCAAAGCATCATGCTGTTTTAATTTTTCAACAATCTGAGCTACTGTCGAATTCTTTTGACCGATAGCAACATAGATACATTTAACATTTTTACCTTTTTGATTGATGATCGTATCAACAGCGATAGCAGTCTTACCAGTCTGTCTATCGCCAATGATAAGCTCACGTTGTCCTTTACCAATAGGTATCATCGAATCAATGACTTTTAGACCTGTCTCTAAAGGTTCATTGACTGATTGTCTATCAATGACTCCAGGTGCTTCTTTTTCAATAGGCATATAGTCTTCAGCAACTATCTCTCCCTTATCATCAATAGGTCTACCTAGAGCATCAACTACTCTTCCTAATAGACCATCACCAACAGGTACTTCTACAACTTTACCCGTAGATAATACTTGTGAACCTTCAACAACATCTATAGCATCATCAAGTAATACCGCACCAATACTATTCTCATGTAAGTTCATGACCATAGCACTTGCTGAACCTATCTGTAATAATTCACCAGCTAAGGCATTTTGAACTCCTTTAATAGTAACGATACCATCAGCAACAACTGAAACATAACCACTAGTAGCACTAGTTTGTATTGATACTCTTTGTTGTTCGAACTTTTCAACTTGTTGTTTTACCGAACTACCAATCTGTTGACCAATAGTATCGATATTTGACTCTTCATTTAATAAATCTGCACGTAAGATCTTTAATTTAGCCTTATATGAGCCATCCCAAACAACATTGTTGATGACAACCTTAACACCTGCGATAAGTGATTCATCAATCTTGTTTTCTAAAACGACTTCTCTATCTAATTGAGTAGAGATGGCTTTTTGGATCTTTTCAATCTGCAATTGAGGCAATTGTCTTGCCGAATATACGCAGCCAAAACTCTTGTTGCGTAAATGATAATAATATGTTAGAAAATCATGCAATAAAGTTGTTTCAATATGACTTCTATCTAATGCCCCACACAAAAGCATGAAGGTATTCAAGATATTTTCATCAATAGAATTGTTGAATGCTTGTAAGATCTTTTTAGTCTTATCAGTCTTGTCATACTCTCTACTATCAACGAAAGCAAATAATTCTTTATCACTATTTAATCTTTCGTTTAAACTGTTTAAGACTGTAAAGTAACCATCTAGATTGCCTTGCTTTTCAGCACTTTGATATAGCTCAATGGCATTTCTTCTTGTATCAATACTCATTTTGCTTCAACTTCCTTCACAAAGCTATCGATCTGCTCGATATCAGTCTGACTATCAACCTTAGTCTTTAACATCTTTTCAGTCGCACTTAAAGCAACGTCAACCATCTGACGATGCATATCTTCTAACATCTTTTCTTTCTGTAAGTTCATATTGTTCGTAGCTTCTTCAACGATCTGTTCAGAACGCTGTTTGCCTTGTTCAATAAGATCATTCTTAATCTGACTAGCCTCTTGTTGTGCTTTCAAGAGGGTCTCTTGTGCTTGTTTCTTAGCATCATCTATATATTGATGAGCTTGTTGATTTAGCTTTTCATTTTCATCTTTTAACTTGTCTGCTTCGATCAAACGTGATTGCTCATATTTACTACGAGTATCTAAAATCTGTTGTACTGGTTTCCACAACAGCTTATACATCAAAACAAACAAGATAGTTGTTGCTGATAACTGAGCTAATACTGTAAGTACATTAGGTATCAATTGTTCAACAACATCTGTTATCTCGATACTCATAAACGATATCTAATTAGTAAACGAAAATCAAAAGGATTGCAACAAGCAAGCAATAGATAGCACAAGTCTCCGAAATAGCAGCACCAATGATAGCCATACTTTGGATCTTACTAGCAGCATCTGGGTTCTTTCCAATTGACTCTACTGCTGTCATCGCTATCTTTCCTTCATATTTACCTGTAATACAGCCTGCTACTACACAAATTGCAGCTGCCAAAGCAATAATTGCTCTTTCCATCTTAAATAACCTCCTAATTTTCTTTCTGTGGTAATTCCTTACCAATAAACGATACGGTCAAAACCGTAAATACATATGCCTGCATAGCTCCCGAAAATAAATCAAAATAGAAATGCAAAGCTGGAGCAACAAGCACTGCGACAAAGTTGAACTGTCCAATAACCGGAACAATTGACGAAATATAAGCCATTAACTGATAGATGACACTCATCAAAATACCACCTGCTAGGATATTTCCGAACAAACGCATCGACAGTGAGATAAGTGTTGAGAATTTTCCAATAATGTTGACAATGAAAAATGGGAAGAATGGTTCAAAATAACTATGTATGTAATCCTTCACACCTTTTTCTTGATAAGAGAAAACTTCTATCAAGATACAGGTTATCAAAGCCAAGCTCAACGTTACACTCAGATTGGATGTTGGACATTCCAAAGAAAATAATCCAGCGATATTTGACAAGAAAATATAAGTTATCGTCATCAGCATATACGGAGTCAAAAACTTAGCTATCCTTGCATTAGTACTATTTTTGACCATATTGTCCAAAGTCTCAACAGCCATTAAAACTACCAAGACAACACCCTTAGGTTCGGACAATGGGTCGTACTGACGTAACTTACGATTAATAAATACTAATAACAAAGATATAAAAGCCGTGACTACAGCGATACTTATAACCGTCGTCTGTAACTTCATAAACAGATCCCCCTTTCTTTAACGTAGGTTATTGTATATCATTTTTGGTCAACTTACAACTTAAAGAGATACAAGAACTAAAGCAACTTTAAACAAAAGAAAACCAATCAAAGCTCCTATAAAATGAAAAGTATCAGGATACAAAACACTTATCAAAAATGGCAAGACCATCAAGCCATATCTGATCACTGATGACAAAAATGGTGATAATAATCCTATTTTCCCTTCAAATAAACCATTAAACGTCTTTGATAATAGTAGTAAATAAAGCCAATTACATATACTGCCAAGCAATATCCCATAACAAATACGCTTATCGATAAAATAAGCTATCAGAGCACTGATAAAGCTAAGTAAAGGTAATAATCTTCTAATTTCTTTCATTTTCGTATTGTGGGAAATAAGTCAACAATTTCTCTTTAAGTTCACTTAAAGAATATTGAGCTACATCATCGATCAAGATAACACCCATTTCTTGAGCTCTTTGTACTACTGGTTCTAAAGCTTGACGGCTAGATAAGATCATCGCTACGCCATACTTACCACCATATTGTTGAGCCATTATCTTGATCTCATACAAATATTCTTTCGTGATCTGGGTATTTTTGCAACTGACAAAAACCGGTACATGTCTATACAACATCATGATATCGATCTCATTTCTTGGATCAGCAGGTCTACCTGTGATGATGCCATTAAGATCGATCTGTACAGAATTATGCACATCTTTAAAGATGCCACATTCATAAACAGCCACAGCTCCATAAGTTTCTAAAGATGAGCCAGCCTTAAAATATAGTTCATTCGTTAACGCTTTATTACTTAAAGTATAACGTAGATATTGCTTATCATTCATATTGTAGAACTCATACTTTTCTACAATATTATATTTATGTAAAGAACGCATTATCCTCATACAATAAGAATAATCACTTTTCTTTTCCATTCTCCTAATATAAGTCTTCTCAGCAATCTTATCACTAGATAAAGAACAAAACCTATTCCACTCATTAGATAAATTCTTAATAGCATCCCATAATCTCAATACTTCATTACGAAAGTTCTTATCATCATAATGATATTCATCTTCACTGATGAGCTTACCACCATTTAAGCCAATGACTTCCTTGATAAGAGCCCTCTCATCTTCATTATCATATCCAGTAGTATTCTTATTGTAATTAAACAACAAACGATCACCAATGACTGAATACTTATGTACATTAATCTTATATCTATTTTGTGAGATTATAACTCCCAAAGCCACAGCTAAAAGTTCACATCCCCCAGTAACATCAAAATCAAATTCATCTTCATCATTTAAGATAAGACTTAGATCACTTACAATATTTCCTAGATCAGTATCATCGATCTTAATGAAGTTTACAGGCACATTAAAATAAGACTTAACAAATTCCTTTAGATTATCTTTTCTAATGCCTTCAGCATCCTTACGTAAGACAAAGTAAATCCCATCATAATGTCTATGTAACAAAGATATGATGTTATCAAGATAATCACGATCATAAAACTCAACTAAATATATTCCCATATGTTTATTATATCTTATTTTTCTTAAACAGATAACTGATATAAGTTATAGCTGTCACAAGATTAAAGAAAGCACCAGTATAATTCTTACAAACTAACATAAAGATTGTCCATAAGAAACAAGAAATAGCTCCAGCAATCTTTATATGCTCCACCTTAGAGCGTTGATCTAAGATAACGATAGTCTCTTCAGCATTAGCGATTATTGGTAAATAACCTAATAATCCATTAGTATTTACAATGATACCAATAACTAAAGACAATACTAATAGCACAACATTATATGACATTTTATTTTTATCAATCATTACTAAGATATTTCTAATGATACCAATCATATTGACAACAATAGCAGTATAAGTCTTTAAGATCATATTAGAAATATTGATCAATAACAAGAAAACGATCTGAAATATCAATGTCTGATTACGCTCTTTCCTACTAGAAGCATATAGTAATGACAAAGAAGCAATGACAGTAACAATATTAGCAATGATGATATCCATAAATAATCCACCTTTCAAAGAAAGCAAGTAACACTTACCGACTAATATTGTATACCATTTTTCTCTTCTTTTAAAAAGAACATCCAAAGATGTCCTCTAACAATAAACAAAGGCTACACGACTAATAGGTGAAAGATTTAGATCATGATCATTACTCTATTCACATCTATAGATTAGACGCATCTTTTTGTCCTTTTAACACTCACTTTATAATCCCCATCACTATTCCAATCTTCAATCACTTTTTCTATCGGATAGATACTATCATAATCATCATTATCTGATATATGTATCAATTCAGAAAACCATATACTTCTTGAAAACATAAGAGTTTGATATTCTAAATGAAATATAATAGCATTATCAAAAACGATCTTATAATCATGCTCATCAACTTCTATCTCATCTGTAATGATCTCTATTGACCTAACTTTTTCTTCAATTGGGACAGTATCAACTGGCACTGCAAATGAATACTCTGATTTTAGGTCCACTTTACCACACTCAAATCCTGCAACCTCTTCGTTTGTATCAAAAAAGTCTACCAATTTATTCTCATTACTAAACTCTATAGCATAATCTTCCAAATTTATACGAAAATTACCATAAGTCCTAGATTTCATATTAATTTATGGGAATTGATACGAAACCATATTTTTACCTTTCATTTCAGAAATTACATCAATCATTTCTTTAGTAAAAGTCTGCTTGATCCTGATAGACCTCCTTTTTCAAAAAGACTTCCAATCATTCAAGACTGGAAGTCCCTATATTATCATCCCCCGATGTAATAATAATTTGGATAATAGTAACCATAGATCTCCATTGGATTAGAGAAGCATGGTGCACTACCTTTACGATAACAAGCATTGCCTATGACATAAGACAAGCCAAAAGTATTATCGTACTTACGGAAATCATTTAAGATCTTCGTAGGATTTGTTGTGGAAGTATTACCTAAATAAGTGATAGCTAAATGTAAATGTGGTCCCGAAGAACTACCACTATTTCCTGTAGTACCGATCACACTGCTACCTTGATAAACAATATCACCAATAGCAACATCAACATCTTTTAAGTGATCACATTGAATAAAATAATACTCATCATTGATCAGAACAAAGTAGAATACATAATTTCCTCTACCCCAGTTACAAGTATTACCATAATAACCGCCGTTATAAGCACAACCTGTACCAGTGTCCACGACTACTCCATTTGCGATGGCATAGACATTTGTACCAATAGATACCGCTAGATCTATTGCTCCATGGAAACCACCACTAGAATAGAAGTAACAACCTGTTGAAACATAGAAAGAAGTATACTTAAAGAACTGACCGAAATCTTTAGAAGCATATAAAGAATTGATAGCTTTATTGATCTCATCAATACGATTATCTAATTCCGTATAATCCTTTTGAATGCCATCCATCTGTTCCATAAATGCCGCTTCTTGCTTTTGATATTCCGCAATAAGCTCTTCTGTTATCGCCTTTAATGATTGCAAGCCACTCTTTTGTACCTCTAATTGTGCTTGTTGATCAGCAAGATTATCTTTCTGAGTCTGTAGTTCATCAACATCCTGCTGTAAGAGTTCTTTTTCTTCATTCATCTGTTCGATTTTACTTAGATCATAATCGGTTATCTCACTAACTGCACTGATCCTTCTTAACAAATCAATGAAGGAATTAGCTCCCATGATAAACTTAATATAACTATTAGTGACTACATTAGTCTGATTAGCTACCATACGTAATTTGATCTGCTCGTTTAACTCATCGATCTTTTCTTGTCTTTGGCTGATCTGCAGATTTAACTGTTCAATATTCTCTTCAATCTTAGTGATTGAAGCATTGATCGCATCTATCTGTTTATTTAAACTACTGATCTGATTGTTATAAGATTCAATCTTTTGACCCTCTTTTAAGATATTCTGTTTCATCTCGTTAAGATTATTCTGAGCTTCTTCTAATAGTTTTTTCAGCTCTTCTTGTCTTTGCTCTTCATATTCCTTAAATTTCAAGCAAATTTCTTTCTCAGCATCAGTTAAGTTAGTCTTAGTTGTACATAACTCACAATAATAATCATAGTTATTTTCAAAGTCTTCATCATCAGCTTGAACGCTCACTAAAACTTTGTTCGGATTTAAGCTGAACAATACAACAGTTAATACGACTAAAATACCAACGAACAACTTTCTGAATACTTTCATCGTTTCCACCTCAAGTACCTACTAGCTGACAAGTAAGAACCAACCAATCCTACAAGCATACCCATAGCTAAGATAAAGCCACTTACATATAAAGTAAAAGGAAATACTGGTAAAAGTTTTAATATACCTGATACTAATTGACCATCCATCGTTGTATAGATGTATTGATAACCAAATATCGTTAATAAGATTGGAATCAAAGCTCCAAGTATCCCTATAAAGATACCCTCTAATACCAATGGTGCTCTGATATAACCATTAGTTGCTCCAACTAAACGCATGATACCTATCTCCTCTTTACGAGAATTGATAGTGATCTTAATAGTGTTGTAAATCAAGAATATTGCAAGTAATGTTAAAGCTAAAGCAAATACTAAGCCCACTTTTCTTGTACCATTTAATAACTTAACAAAATCTTCAACTGTAGCTCCACCAAAATCAACTGACTCAATACCTTCAACAGTACTGATCTGTTTAGAAACATCAGCTAAAGAATAACCATCTGCGATCTTGACAATAAATACTCTAGATAAAGGATTATCATCACGATAAACTTCATACATCTCACCAGATTCACCATAAGCAGCGATAAATCTATCTAATTCAGCATCAGCATCAGAATATTCAACATTTTCTACTCCAGCAATACGGCTGACTTTACTCTGCATTGCTTCGATCTCGCTATCTTCAACACTCTTTTCAATCTTGACATATAATTGAATATCATCTTCCACATCATAAGTGATCTGACTGACATTAGCAATAAGTACAGTTAAAACAGAAACCAATACAAGAGTGATAGTTATCGCATTAGCAGTAGAAATAGCCATAGCTAAATGATGGGTCAAGCCCCAAAAAGCTTCCTTAAAAGTCCTACCTATTCTTCTAAACATGACTATAACCTCCTTCAAGGTTATCACTGATGATACGGCCATTATCTAGTAATACAGTCCTTCTCTTATATGAATTGACTAAATATTCATCATGAGTTACCACAATGACAGTCGTACCACTAGCATTGATCTTCTCTAATAATTCAATGATCTCCTTTGAATGACGAGGATCAAGGTTACCCGTTGGCTCATCACAGATCAATAGGCCAGGATTATTAGCGATCGCTCTACCGATGACTACTCTCTGTTGTTGACCACCAGATAATTGAGTAGGATAATTCTTAAACTCATTAGAAAGATCAATAATCTCTAAAACTTTTCTAACTCTACTTACAACTTCTTTCCTTGGCTTATTGATGACTTCCAAGGCAAAAGCGATATTATCAAATACCGTTTTATTCTTTAATAACTGATAATCTTGGAAAACTACACCGATCTTACGGCGATATAAAGGCACTTTAGAAAAGCGCAATCTTCCGACATTAGTACCATTGACAATGACTTTACCTTTTGTTGGTACTTCTTCCCCATCTAATAATTTGATAAGAGTACTCTTACCAGAACCGGTCTCGCCTATAAAGTAAACAAATTCTCCATCATTTATATCTAAAGAAACATTACTTAAAGCATTAGTACCGTTCTTATATATCTTTGAAACATTCTCTAAATGGATCATTTTCTTCCTCCATTCATATACAATAAATCTTACTACAAATATCTATTTCAAGCAAGATAACGACTAAACACGATATTCGTAGGTAAAACCTTCTCCTTTTATCTCTTTAGCATCAGAAATGATGACAAAAGCATATTTATCAATCTTATCGATTTCTTTCTCTAACTGGCCATATTGAGCTTTAGAGATGACTGTCATGATGACATCCTTATTCTCTTTAGTGTAACCACCCTTAGCAGCAATGATCGTTGTACCTCTTTCCAAAGCATTATGGATATAATCACAGATCTCTTGTTGATGATCAGAAATGATGAACAGACTGACAGCGGTATTAGCCTTGGGTACGATCATCCTATCAATGACAGCATTACATGTATAAATATACAAAATACCTAACATTACTTCTGCTGGACTATATGAAACAAGCCCCATTAAGACAACTACACAATCCATAGCGAACATGACTTTTGCTAATGGTACCTTAGTAAGATTATGAATGATGATCGCTGGCACATCCATTCCACCAGTAGAAGCATTCTCTTTTAAGACAATACTTAATCCTGCTCCACCTATAGCTCCGCCTATAGCAGCCATCAAGATCGGATCAGCCTCGATCGTATAATCGATCTTAGCTAAAGCTGTGATAAATATAGGATAAACAATACTACTGATAAGAGTCTTAGCCGTAAACTCTTTACCCAAGAATACCCAGCTCATGATAAAAGTGATCACTACTAACAAGTCAATAACGATGACTGTATTCCAATTAAACAATTTATTAAATATCAATGCGACTCCTGCAACGCCACCTGATAAGATATCGTATGGAAGAATAAAGAAATTAACTGATAAAGCAAACACTAAATTCCCCAACACGATGATAACAATACTCTTTAAATTAAACTTCATAATATAACCAACCTTAATCCAATAAAAATCTACCAGCTTCCGCCACTACTTCCTCCAAAGCCACCTCCAGAGGATCCACCTGAATAACCACCCCCATCATAGTCAGATGAACTACTATCAACCGATCTCATCGTTTTACTTATCGAATCCATGCGATCGCATAACAATTGCCCAATATAATAACTTTCATATACTTGATCATTACCAAAGCCAAACCAATCACAAGGATCAATCTTTAATCCTTCAAAATGTTCGGCCCACACATCAGTTAAGCCCATCGCATAGGCAAATGGTAAGATATCGTAGAAATAGAAAGGATTTTCCTCATTTAATTCTTCAATCTTTCTTTGATCATTTTCTAAGATGAATTTCCTTAAGCCCAATACACTCTCTAACATTTCATCGCCATGTTCAGTTCGCTTTCTCATACCAACTGTTAAAATGAGTATCATTACCTGCAATAAGAACTCACTTATACCATAACGATATGAAATAGAAGTTATTTTACAAATCTTTAAACAGCCAAATAGTAAGCCAACATAGAATAAGCATATCAGCAAACTGATCAATATCTTAGAGATAGGTTTAAACATAAATCTTTTTTGATAAGTATAACAAGCCAACCAATTGATACCTATTATACACATCACTAATACGCAGAATATTGCTATTACCAAGCCAAAATTATAAGTATACATATAACACAAGATACTTATAAAAGCTGTCACTGGAATAAAGCCAATGAAGATACATATCCATTGCAAAGTTATCGATTCTTTAGTCGTTAACCTTTTCTTCTTCTGTTCATACTCTTTTTCCAAAGCTTTTCTAGCTTTTTCTAAAGTAGGATGAAACTTATATTTAAGTTTATCAACACAAACTTCTTTTTTCTTATCAAATATTTTTTCAAAGATGATCTTTTCAAACCTATGACTATCACCTTCAAGTTCTGCAACCTTATTTAAATAAAGTTCGCCACCTTTTTCATTAATCGTGATCAGGCCTCTTCTACCCCAATCTAGTATCAATGATATAAGATCATTCTCATTGACTTCCTCATCAATGATAAGACCAACTTCACTACTTGTAACATTGACTGGCAAATGATATTGAGAAGTAACATGTAATTGATTGTCCCTACCCTTAATTAAGAACACAATAAATATCACTAAGGCAAATATAGAAGAACAAGCATTGATAATAGAAGCTTCTTTCTTCAAAGTAGGGAATTGAAAATAATCATCAACTAGAGCAACTTGAATACTGAGCCCTTCATCAGCTTGTAGGACATTTGTATAACTGCCTTTAAGCACATTAGCTTGTCTAGTTAAAGTTAAACCATTTTCATTGGCTAATCCATCAACCTCACCTTTAGCATAGATAGTTTTAATATCATCATTAGAAAAATCTTTAGGGAAAGTGATAGTGAATTCACACTTATCAGTTGTCGTATCCCAACCATTAGTAAACAAATTAAGATAAAGCATTTGTTTACCATCAAGATTTAGATCCCTAGTGATGATCGTATAACTAAATACATAAGTACTATTTTTAGGCGCATAATGATCATCATCGCCAATTTGGATCGTAACATAATCATTTTCAAAATCAGAATGATATTCTTGACCTGAAATGACTTTAATATCTTTTATTGGAAAATAATAAGTCTTACTACCATTACCATCAAGATCCATTATATAAGTGGTAGGTAAATTAACATAAATACCATGACGATCACTAGTAAAAGTAACATCCATCCTCTCAGTAATGTTCAAACTACCATCCTCATTAACAATAACATCAACTGAGTGATACTTAATGGTAAAAGCTTCCTTTGCTTTTACTGGATTAACATTCAACAAACAGAACGCACAACAAACTAAAATAATAAACGTTTTTAATAAATATCGGGGTAAAAATTTTCTCTTCATAACAATATTATTATAAACTTATTTTAGAGATTTTGTTATAATATAATTCGCTAACGGAATATAGCACAGTTTGGTAGTGCGTTCGCTTCGGGAGCGAAAGGTCGCCGGTTCGAATCCGACTATTCCGACCATTATCGTAGTTAAGACCCGTAAGGATCTTTTTTTATGCCATTACCAATAATTTAAAAATAACTACTTATTCAAAAAACATGGTAAAACTATCTTAGAAGATAATTCACATAGGAGGAAAACAACGAAGATCAAAAACACACAATTACTACCATTAGGTATCGATAAAAAATATTGAAAAGATTACCCTGGTCCCTTATTATTCATCAAATTTCATTTGAATCATATTTTTTATAGTATTCATCTTTTATTATAAGGAAATATCCTTGTTTCATATATTATCATCCACCTTCGTCAATTATCACAAAAAAATAAGACCCCATAAAATTGGAGTCTTACATAACATTTGAGCCCGATTATTTATTCTGGGCTCCGCTATCGGTAAGCGGAGAAACATTTGAGCCCGATTATTTATTTTGGGCTCCGCTATCGGTAAGCGGAGAAACATTTGATGATAGATCACTATCAATCTGAAGATACACTTATCATTAAAATTAATCAATGGTCTGTTAGTTTAAAAACAACTTATCCAAAATGCCTACCAACAGCATCCTTAACGATACCTGTGTAAAGGCACTTTATACCTTTTATCTTTAAGAAATCATACGGATGATATAAATTAGGTTTCTTTAATATATCAATACCACCAGCTTGTAAAGCATTTGCGACAAACTCAGAACAGAAATAATGATTCTTACGAGGATGATCGATATTAAGCCCACACAATATTAACCCAATGACATTAAAACGATATTTCTTTTTAACATTCGTGATGACATAATCATATACTTTCTGATATACATCATCTTCTACATCTAAGCAATAAACTCCTATTGGACATTTATTAAAATACTTATAGAAACTTTTATCTAAAGGTTCTTCCTTTAATCCAGCTGGAAAATATAGGAAAGCAAACTTCCTGCCCGATGAATACATAGGTTGGATTGTATCCGAAAAGCTGATAGAAGAATGAGTGTATTGCTCATGAGTCAATTTATTGATACTTCTCGATAAAAGAGTTGGTGACTTAGTTAAAACAATATAGATCCTTTTCATTTACTCACCCTTGAACTGATATACAGTTTCATAACTCTTGATCTCATTAGCATTTAAAATGCTGCTAACAAAGTTATCATGATGATTACAATCAGGATAAAATTGAGTTTCTAATGCTACGCCATAGTTTTCAAGATAAGAATAGTTTCCCTTACCATTTTCACCAGCCAAATAATTGCCTGTATAAACTTGTATACCAGGCTGAGTCGTGTACACTTCCATCTCAATTTTTTCATTTTTTAAAGATGCACAATATTTCATAGAGCCATCATAATCATTGATACACCAGTTATTATCATAACCTTTACCATAATTTAAAGCAGGATAGTCTTTTCTAATATCTTGGCCGATCTTTTTATATTCTCTGAAATCCATTGGTGTATCAACTACCGAAACTATTTCCCCAGTAGATATCAGTTCTTTATCTGTAACAGTATAGTTATTCGCATTTATCTTAAGATAATGATCCAAGATTGTCCCTTTATCATGACCATTTAGATTGAAATAAGTATGCTGAGTAGGATTAAAGATCGTATCCTTATCACTCAAACAAGAATAAGTTATGTGCAAAGCATTATCCTTTAATTGATAAACAACTTTAAACTTTCTATTGCCTGGGAAATTATCCTCATCATCTTTTAAAGTAGTCTCACAAACCAACTTATCACCATAAGATCTAACTAAATACATCTTCTTCTGACAAGCATTCTCCTTATGAGAATGAAGATTGTTATTACCATCATTCTTTTGTAAATGATATTTAACTCCCTTTATATCGATCTCAGCTTTACCAATCCTATTAGCATTAGGCATGACTGTCATACCTAAAGAAGCACCATTGTCAAAATAATCTTGATGATCTTCATAACCCAAAGCCACATCAACACCTTTATATATTAATTTAGTTATCGTTGCTCCATAATTTAATATTGTCAAAGACAAGTCTTTATCTTGAATAGTATATTCAACGATGTTTTCTTTTAATGTCATGTATAAATTCCCCACATTTCCTAGTAAATATTATATTAATTTGTTGATCTTTACAACCTTACGTTCATGATCACATTCTCAGAAATGTCTAACTTAATAACATCTACTCGCAATCTTTGTATAAGTCTTACCAACAAGATTACAAATATTAATAACTACGATAAGTCCAAAAACTCCTCCAACAAACCAAGGTATAGCTATATTAAAGCCACCTAAACCAACACTAGGCAATATCGCAAAGAATAACTTTGTTATGCCATAGATGATATCAGACAATAACCCTGCGAAGCCATTGCACAATGTAAATGCTGGTTCAACCATATTGATCAAATGAGAAAATCTATAAACAAGTTCCTGCAAAACATCACTTGGGAATAAATATTGAGAATACATAGAGTAACCTCTAATGATCGCATAGATAAATAACAACCATAAAATTGGATGGATCAAATAATCCGCAAATAGTGAAGGTTTCTTAAGCACATAGCCATAAACAAAATAGATAGCCACATACATCACACAAGCTAATAATACAGTGAGCCAATCACTCATACTCGGTAAGATAGCTAAAACAAGTAGTGGAAGACAACCTAAACCAAAAGCAATGAGTTTTGGTAAGATATGTATACCACCTTTATCCCTATCCTTAATAGCCACAACTATACCATAGATGACAAGTCCAAATGCCTCAAGATAAGCAGCATGTAAGATAAAATTAGTTGTAGTAGGATATCCGCCATTTAGTCCAGCAAAGAAAGCACCAGCCCACAATAACACAGCAGGAAAACCGATCCAAGCTGTAACTGCAGCCAAAGCAAATGCTGGTATAAAGCCTATGACATAAGTACACAAGTTCAAGATAGAACTCTCATCAGCATGAACATATGATCCTAAGATATAAGAGATACAAGTGATCGCATAATATACTAAAGGAACAGCTAAAGCCTGTTTTAGCTTAATGAGTAAGACACTCTGTTTGATCTCATCAGTTTCAGGAGTAAATATTAAAAATACTGCTAGGATCAAGCAAGCAAATGGCACTAATAATAATTCTCCTAGCATGATCATACAGCCGATAGGTATCAATATCATTAAAAGAAAGACAGCAGAAGCAGCTAAAGAATCCACTTCATAAGGCATATCAGAAATATAACCTCTATAGCCTCCTTTACCATCGGAATAGAAATTAAAAAACATCCATTGTACCTCCCTTCATATTAAAAGTACTTTATAGAAAAATTATATACTTTTTTGTTTCACTTCACCATAACAATCAAAAAACTTCCTTGACTAGAAAAAGAATAATCGCTAAACTGTTAGCGTAATAAAGAATATTTATATTTAGATAACTTAATATTCAAGAAATTAATGAGGTGAACCATGCTAGATCTAAAGATCAATACTCTACTTGTGCTCAGTGAAGAAAAGAATTTCACCAAAGCATCCAATCGTTTAGCAATAACACAGCCAGCTGTATCTCATCAAATAAAATTATTAGAAGAAGAATTTGGTTGTGCGATCTTTATCCGTGGCAAAAACGAAGTAAAATTAACAGAAAAAGGTCATCTTATCGTTAGCTATGCTAAAAGGATGCAAGCATTAGAAAATAAGCTACAATACACCTTAGCAAACAATGATGCTAATCCTACCAACATTAAAATAGGCATCACACACACATCAGAAAACAACAATATTGCTGCTGCTTTAGGTAAATATAGTGCCTTAAATACTAATACAACGATCACCATCATCACCGATGTAACAAAGAAACTCTACACCAAGTTAGAAAACTATGAATTGGATCTGATCATCGTTGAAGAAAAGTTGAACAGAAGTGATCTACGTTTTCTTATGTTAGATACTGATTATCTTATCTGCATTCTTTCTAAAGATAACCCCCTAGCAACAAAAAGTAGCATCACTATCAACGACTTAAAGAAACAAAAGATGATCATGCGTTTACCTACCAGTGCCACAAGAACACTGTTCAATGCCTCTTTAACGAGCATCAACGAATCAATCAATAACTTCAATATCATCCTAGAAGTAGACAATATTTCTACTATCAAAAGCCTCGTAAAAAAAGATATCGGTGTTTCCATTCTACCAAAAAGTAGTTGTCAACAAGATATCAAAGATGGTGAACTGATAGCTTTACCAATAGAAAATCTCAGCATGGTAAGGGAAACAAGCATTGTTTACACTACTGACTTCCCATACCATGATTGTGTCAATGAAATATTAAAGATATATAAAGAATTAACTTAAGTAGAGTTCTCTCTACTTTTTTAAATAGTGATCTCTATCTGATTATTCTCAATAGCGACTACACAACTCTCATAATAGCCATCACCTGTAGTCCTTGGTCCACTAACAACCTGATAACCATCATTCTTTAATTCAGCAGTCAAAGAATCTACTTTTTCTTTACTACCAACACTAAAAGCTAAATGCACAAAACCCGTACGATTAAGATCTTTATCTAGATCAACCATGTTAGGTTTATTCATTATCTCTAGTCTTGCCCCATCATCAAAAGACAAAAAGTATGAACGAAAATCAGTCTTAACATTATGATATCCTTCATTTGACTTAGCAGATAAATACTTCATAAAGAATTTTCTTGTCTCTTCTAAATCATTTACATACATTGCTACATGTTCTATTCTCATATTGACCTCCATTAATTTAACATTTGCTAAGTCAAGTATATCACAATTTCATTATTTTTCTTGTTATAATTATCTTAACGTTTAATCAATCAGGAGGAAATAAATATATGAGTAAATACCCTTTTCCTAAAGTAGATCTTCACTTCCATTTAGATGGGTCAATGGTACCAGAAACTACTTGGAAATTAGCTAAGGAAAGAAATGTCCAACTACCAGCTGATAGTTTGGAGGGTTTCAAAGAATTCTTAGTAAGAACAGCTGATTGTGGTGATGTTGGGGAATATCTTGCCCGTTTTGATATACCATCAGCAATCCTACAAGACTATGATGCCCTATACGAAACAACTTATACCACGATTCAAAATGTCTCTGACACTTTATGTTATTGCGAAATACGATTTGCTCCACAAAAGCATACTCTTAAAGGCTTAACTCAAAAAGATGCTATTGAAGCAGTACTAGCAGGCAAAAAGCAAGCCGAAAAAGACTTCCCACAGATCAAAGTAGGTATCATCTTCTGCTGCATGATCGAAGCTTCTTTTGATAATAGTAAAGAAAATAAAGAAACAGTAGAACTATTTGAACAATATTATGATCATCGCCATGTTGTAGGATTAGATCTTGCTGGATTTGAAGATTCTGTTCCAATGAGTCACTATGCTGATCTATTTGTTTCACCAAAAGAAAAAGGGCTACCAATGACGATTCATGCTGGAGATAATGGTATACCAGAAAATTGTTCAACAGTAATAGATTATGGAGCAAAACGTATCGGTCATGGCCATCACGCTTTCTATGATCCAAAAGTATTAAAGAAAGTCATTGAGACTCAAACTGCTCTAGAGATCTGTTTAACAAGTAACATTCAATGCAAAACTGAACCATCATATCAACAACATCCCGCAAAACAGATGATGGATCTTGGTGCAATAGTTACACTAAATACTGATAACATGGTCTTAGCAAATATCACCATCGAAGATGAATACGATCACGCAATCAACGAATGTGGCTTCACTTATAATGACTTAGTGCAATGTAACATCAACTCTATCAAGTATTCCTTTATGCCAGAAGAAAACAAACAAGCTTATATTGCTGAATTAAACAAATATTTCAAAGAAGAAAAAATAGTACTTGGACCATTCGAACATAAGAATTAAAGATCTAAAAAGGCTAACCAACATTAGCCTTTCTTTTACCTTAATCAATCAACCCAAAATGTTTAAATGCCTTATACAAGCCATCATTTTTAACTGTATCGGTAACATAACTTGCTGCTTTTTTACATTCCTCACTACCATTTCCCATCGCAACAGAAGTACCACATACCTCAAACATTGGTATATCTACTTTTGCATCGCCAAAACCATAAGCATCACTCTTATCAACATTAAGCTCTTTTAGTAGTATCTCAATAGAAGTTGCTTTACTTACTCCTTTGATAGAAAGATCACCAAAAATAGCATCTTCACCTTTTCCACCCCAAGTAGAAGCATAATAATTTTTAAACTCTTCAATAGAATCTAAATGATCTTGATAAGAATTCAAAACAAAATCAACTTTATTAACATCACTTCTATATAACTCACCATATTTCCAACTAGGATCACTAAGTACTTCATCATCTTCCTTAGGATAACTACCCTTACCATGTACATATTGATACATAGCTACTCTTCTTTTATCCATATGTTCTTTATTGATGTAAATACCATCATTGCATTCTAGATTAAAAGGCATCTCCCTCTTATTACACCAATCCACAAAATGAATGATATCTTCTAACTTAAAGCACTTATGCATGATGACTTTACCATCTGATTCAATATAACCACCATTAGCTCCGATCATACCATTAACATTAACACCTAAATTTCTATTTTCAACTTCCCCTTTAGAACAACCAGTACACAAGTAAACCTTATTACCCTTCTTTATTGTCTCATTAATTGCCACTCTTGCAGATTCAGGCACAGTCAAGTCATAATCGATCAATGTACCATCAATGTCCAAAAATATAAGTTTCATAATCTCTTTGCTCCTTACATTAATTATACATTATCCCGATACTCAAGCAATAAAAAACTGAGCCAACAAGCTCAGTCAATTTCTACATATTTCCAATCCACAATGGACTATCGATCTCTTTTAAATGATCTTGATATTGATGTGTTCCATACAATGCATCATAGCGATTAATGATCTCAATCTTATTATTCTTTATCCAATCAATAAGTCTTTGATCACAATATGCTTCAACATCTTTAACTCTGTGAATTGTGCAATGTTGTTCAGCTAAAACTAGATCATCTAGATAGCCAGGATGTTGTGAACGTTCCCAAATGATATTATCATCGATTGGCATATCTACGATAGCTCCTACCGGATCATATTCTTCGAATAATCTTTCTCTTAGTAAAGGTGTCGAAGGATGCATTCCACTAGTGAAATATTCATTTATATTCAAACTCTTATACTGTTCACTTGCAATCTTTACACTGCCATTAGGACCTTTTCCACCCATAAAACCATAAGGGATTTTTAGATCATCACAAACAGTTTTTAAGGCTTTTGATAATGGACTATCATCTCTAAGCTCATTACATGTATCAGGATAACGACCTAACAACTCTTTACATCTTTCAGCCTCAGCATAACATTCCTTTAAGATTTCTTCATAAACTATTCCTTCAACAGGATGTTCTTCCTTATTAATACGATGCCATTTAAATCTACCAGTCTCATCAACTAAAGATGGCACCTCAGAAACTGCTAAGAGTGGTTTACACCAAAAATGAGTATGCCAACCAACTGATATCCAAGGTCTTTTCTTTAAAAAAGCAAAAGCTTCTTCAACCGCAAAACTATCGAGCATTACATCACAATGAGACGTAATTCCCTCATCGATTGTTTTCCATGTACCTAGATTATGAACATGTGTATATCCTACATCATCAGCTCTAAATATAACTTTCATCTAATTCCTCCATATTAAGGATGGCAGTTTTACTGCCACCATCCTTTTTACTCATCTTCTTCTTGAGATTGAGCAAACAATTTATTTAAATTAGAAATACCCTTTTTACCTGTTTCAATCAAGTCGTGTACATCTAACTCAGATAGATCTTCAACAGTTAATCTTTTGCCTAACAATTCTAATAACATAGTAAAGTTCATGCCTGTAATAACTTGAAACCTATCACTTAAACAATAAACACTTCTATTCGATGGAGTGCCACCTAATAAGTCACACATAGCTACTACACCATTACCATCATCAATTTCGTTTATGGCTTCTTTGATCCTAGTGTCAAACTCACTAGGATCATCAGCTGGTTCTAAACACAAAGCTTTGATATTTGAAACATCATCACCAAAGAACAATTTACATGAATCTAGCATTCCCTCAGCCATCTTACCATGACTCATCAACAATATTCCTATCACTGTAATAACTTCCTTTCTGCCCATTTACCTGAAAGATAATAACCTATGACTATAAATGCATTAGGTATTCTAGAAGCCGCTACTCCCCACCATAGGCCAATATAACCCATATCCAATACATTCATAAAGAACATACACAAGCCTATCTTACATACTAAACCATCTAATACCCCTAGAATAAATCCCAATTCTACAAATCCGCTACCCGTTACTAAGGCTTGGAATGATCCAGTAACAGCACTAGCAAAGAAATGCAAAGTAAATATTTTCAAAAATGTTACTCCCACTTCCATAACTTCAGCATCTTTTGTAAACAAGCCATATATTTCTTTAGGGAATAACAATCCGAGAGCTGAACTTACTGCAGCTGCTACCAAACAAGAAGCAACTGTATATAAAGTGATCTTCTTAGTTCTTTCTATCTTTCTTGCTCCTAAGTTTTGACCAATCATCGCAGCAGAAGCTGTATCAACGCCAGAAACAAAACACTCAAGTAACTTTTGTAATTTATTACCTACAGAATTAGCTCCCGAAACAACTAATCCATATCCATTTGCTTGAGTATTTACCCATAGCATTCCTGTTCGAACACAAGTTGAACGAACTACTTGAGGAATTCCCAACTTAACTATGACCTTCAAAATTGGTAGATCAATATTGAAATATTCTTTACTTAAAGAGAACTCAAATTTTTCTTTGTTACGCCACAAATGTAAAAAAGCTGAAACGAATGAAGCACCTTGCGAAATAGTTGTTGCTAAGGCAGTACCTGCAGCATCCCATTTAAACACTGCAACAAACAATAAGTCCAATACAACATTAACTAATGCAGCAACAGTAATGAACTTCAAAGGTTTTTCCGAATCTCCCATTCCTCTCAAAATACCACAAACAGCATTATAGCCAAAGACAAAAGGAATGCCAAAAGAAACGATCCACATATACCACTCTGCTTGATTCAAAGCTTCTTCTGGACAATTTACTAAATTCAATATCGGTTTAGCGAACAATAAAGAAACAAACATTCCAATAAGAGCAACTGCCATCATAAAAGATAATAATGTCCCAACTGTCTTTTTGATTTTTTTATCATTCTTTGCTCCAACTAATTGAGAAATATAAATCTGCCCAGCCGTAGAAAAGCCCATAGCTATCGGTGATAATAAGTCAGCAAACTCACTCCCTGTATTTACTGCGACCGTTCCAGTCAGACCAACATATTGACCAATGACCGCTAAATCCACCATTGAATATAATTGTTGAACTAAACTACTTATTACGATCGGTATTGCAAATACTAGTAGTGTTTTTAATATCGGGCCTTCTGTAAGATCTCTACCCACCTTACCATTTTTTTGACTAAATGTATTCAATATAATCTCCACCTTTCTGATAATATTACTTTGTTATATATTGGAAACCATCACCAGATTGGATAAACTCAACTGGAAAAACATCCTTAAACACTTCTTTTAATTCATTACTTAGATATTTCATGCCCAATTCTTCAGCATTAAAATGTCCCATCTCAAAAATAACTTTATTCATCCCCATAATCGCCGCATCTCTAACATAAGTTGTAACAGTATAATCAACGATCTCTAGTGGGATTATCGCGTCAGCTTTTTGGCAATTATCAATGATCGGTATATCTCTTTCGCCACCATTGACATGCTCACAGATAAAGATTGTTGATATCTTGCTATCAAGATTTCCTACTATCCTTAATCCATTTAAGTTCCATTTTTCGATCAAGATATCAGCAAATTCTCTTGCCGATACTTCAGGTATCTTATACCATAAAGGTTTCTTTTCATCATTGATCAAATATTTATCCCAACCTAATTCTTTCATCGTGCCATAAAAGATTAGATCAATTTTTTCTCTAATACCATCTTTAGGAAAAGGTCCATGCATCGCATCATGATCACGCCATACTGCAATACCCTTTTCTTTAGCAAACTCATATTTTCTTTTTACAACTTCATTTTCACAGCAATCAATTTGTGTAACTTTCTCATAATTATAGAAAATCCCCTCATGAGAAATTACTAAATTGATATTCTTTTCTGCACATTTTTGAAGAATCTCAAAAGTAGCACAACAAGTCACACATATTCCTGTGCACTCATTATTCTCATCACCACACAATAAAACATCACGTGTCTTTTCATTCCACATAAAAGGTTGATGGAATTCTTTGATCTTTTCAATTGCCTCTTTGATCTTCATAAATGACTACTTGTTATATTCGTCAGGATTAAGTTCAACTCCTAACACTTCTTTTTTCTTAGACTCATCATAATAAACATAATCAGGGTTAAATCTTAATGTTGATCCTTCTTGAATGTATTTAGCATAAGTAGTTGTTATTTCACCAAATGGATTAGGTTTTGTTTCCTTCTTTTCAACCCAATCAGGATGATCACATACCCACTCACAAGCATCTAAAAGATAATACAAGGCTTTATTAGGCTGATCTAACATTCCATGTCCAGGGAAAACGCCATTAACCTCATTAAAGCGAGGTTTAAACAAACGTAATTGATCCCTTTTAGCTTGAACAGTGTAGTTTTCTGTAAACGTTTCTCCTTCAACTCTTGGAGAAGAGCAACTATTGCAATCACCAACAAAGATATCGTGATTCATATGATCATAATAAGCACATTGACCTGGAGTATGACCAGTCATATATACTGCTTCTACTAGATAACCTTTTCCTAAATCAAATAAGTGACCATTCTCTACTCCGATCGGTTCCCAAGGTTCAAACTCGATAATGTCACTCTTATCAAAGTCCGTCCAAATTGGTGTTCCATTTTCATCAAACAAATAATCCCAAACATGAGCATTATTTTTAGTTCTCATTAAAAATAATTCGGGAATAGCACAATAGCATGTACCAAATTGTGCATTGCCATAAGCATGATCATAATGGTTATGTGTGTTAACACAGATGATCTCTTTTTCTGGATCAGTGACTAACTTTTTAATAAGCCCTTTAAGATCTCCTACACCAAAACCAGTATCAATGATCATTAGTTTCTCTGGACCCTCAATAAGATACATCCAAAGATCTCCTGCGCCATCCATGCTTTCTTCAAATAAAGCCCACATGTTATCTCTTACTTTATAAGCTTCAACATATGGATTTATCTCGGGATAAAAGAACTTTTCATATCCTTCTCTTAATGCTTTCATAAATGACCATCTGATGACTCTTTCTGGTTCTAAAACTTTTCTATGTGATTTTAATTCTGATTTGATAGGTCTATATTTTACCCCAATATTCTTAAAATTAGTTCCTGGCATGATCTGCCCTCCTTTTTCTTACTTTTTATAAAAGAGGAAAATAGTGTATATTACTACTTTCCTCTTAATTAACACTACTTGTTTTCTACTGTTGCTAATAAAGGCATAAAGTCTACAGCATCTACAGCAGGAACTAGCTGATATTCAATAGCATAACCCGCCTTTTCAATTTGATGAAACAATTGAATATCTTCATCACTGACTTTAATATTCTTATTGATAACATATTTTCTATCAGCTCCAATTACCATTGTTCCAACATTGATCTTGCCACAATCAAACTTAACACCTGCATCGATCAGTTTAGTCAAAGCAGTCAAAAATTTAACAATGACAACAATCTTTTCATCACCATAATGACCTTTATCACTCAAATATTGAACAGCTTTTTCTTCTGTCAAAACAGATAACTTCACATTGGCAGGACAAGCTATTCTCATTACCGCTTTTAAAGTTGGATCATTAGCTGTCTCATCATCGATAACGATGTAACGATCACAATTCCAATGACCTGTCCACAAATTAGCTGTTTGGCCATGGATCAAACGCGAATCAATCCTTACTGCAACAATTTTAGACATAATAGATACTCCTTTTTAAACAATTCCAAAGAAACTTAATACAACACCACAGATCAAGATCAACCAAACGATCTTTGTTGTAGTCATTCCCTTAACAGCTAATAACTTATAAATACCAAATGTTAATAAACAAGGTAATAAATAAGGGAAGATAGAATCAATGATGTCTTGTAAAGGTTTTGAAGACTCACCATACTGCAATACGATTTTAGTTGTTAGTTTTACAGTTGATGGAATACAGTTACCAATTACTACCAATCCTAATACAGAAATAGTATTTGTGATCATTGCTAATTGATC
>CAVCVO010000074.1:0-13365 GCA_963606005.1 Anaerovoracaceae bacterium | reverse complement strand
CAAAATTATCTATTAGATACGCCTTAGCTCTTCTTGCAACAGGAGTATTTAGGGAAAACAGACGATGTTCAACAAGTATCGCCATCCAATTTAGTATAGAATAATTCGAACAATTCAACTTTAATATATTCAAGTATTCTGTATCTAACAAGTAACAATTAGAAAAACCATCACTATTAGAAGATACTGCCCATTCTTTTGCTAGATTATTACTTTCAGTGCAATAAAATCCAAGACCAAAATCATTATTTTTCCGACCCTTGCCAAATGTTGGAGTCTCCATAATCTCTCGTGAACCATGATATATCGTCAGTATTTTATTCATGACAGATCTCCCTTCTTTTTCTTTATATATATCACTACAGTGATATAAAGAAAAAATAGCAATACTAGTCGTGTACATCAGCAAATAAAAAAGGTAGAATTTCTCCTACCTTAGATCTCTACTAATTCGTATTCTCTAGAACCTACACCTAATTTTTCAGCAACTTCTACTGTATGAATACCATTTCTTGATTCAACTCTTTCAACAAAATGGTCTCTTCCTTTATCATTACTCTTATAAATTAGATCAACACAAGCTTGATCGATCGCTACTGGATCTGTTGAAGCTAAGATACCAATATCTTGCATACAAGGATCTTCAGCCACTTCACAGCAATCACAGTCAACTGATAGATTAGCCATAACATTGACATAAGCTATATTTCCATGGAAATACTTAACTACTGTACTTGCTGCATCTGCCATTGACTCCAAGAAATCATTTTGTGGCGTATTTAATGTCCAAACAACATTCTGATCTAATGTCTTACCTGCTGAATGAATATATGACTTACCAGCTGAAGAAGCACAACCAATAGATAATTGTTTTAATGCTCCACCAAAACCTCCCATTGGATGACCTTTAAAGTGTGATAATACTAACATTGAATCATATTTTGCTAGATCTTTACCAACATAGTTTTTCTTTAATTGAACACCATTTTCTACTTCTAATTCTAAATCCGGTCCTTCTTTATCCAATAGATCAACAGTGAAATATTCATCCCAACCATGATCTTTTAGTAACTTAATATGCTTTTGTGATGAATTTCTAGCTCCTGGATAAGCAGTATTACATTCAACAACTGTTCCATTAAAATGATCAATAGTAGGTTTAAAGAATATTGGACGCAAATAGTTTTGATTACCAGCTTCACCTGAATGAACCTTAACTGCGATCTTTCCTTTTAATTCATCGCCAACTAGCTTAGCCATTTCTAATACTTTCTCTGGTGTTATCTCTTTTGTGAAATACACTTTACTCATTAGTTATTCCTCCATTCTGTTAACTTTTTTGTTGACTAAATTATACCACAAGCAGGTAGTATTAATTAGCTATTTCTCTTTTTTAATGAAGTCATTCAAATTCAATTCCTTCTTCAGTTCCTCTTCACTCGGAAGATAAGGCATGTATTTAGCTGCATATATCTGATTATTATCTTCTGGCAAAGTATATTTGATAAGAGTATCACTCTTTTCTGCGCATAATAATATTCCAATAGGTGGTTGATCACCTTCATTCATCATTTCCCTCGTATAATAATTCACATACATTTGCATCTGCCCTATATCTTGATGAGTTAACCTACCCATTTTAAGATCAATAAGAACAAAACATTTTAGTATGTAGTTATAAAAGATAAGATCGATATAGAAATGTTGATCATCCACAACAAAGTGCTTCTGCCTAGCAACAAAAGAAAAGCCTCTACCTAACTCCATCATAAACTTTTGAAGATGATCGATCAACGCTTGTTCTAAATCGCCCTCATAAAAATGCTCGTTAGGTTCCAAATCCAAGAATTCAAGAACATATGGGTCTTTAATTATCCTCTCATATTCTAGCTTTGGTTCTGATTTATTAATTTCATTAGAAACACACTCTTTATCTCTACTAGCTAAAATACGATGATAGTAAAATGTATTAATTTGTCTTTCTAACTGTCTTACACTCCAAGATGATTTTACAGCTTCAGAAACATAAAACTCTCGAGCTTTTGGATCATTTACCCGCATTATTAATCGATAATGTGACCAACTCAATTCGGGACACAGTGTGTCCCGAATTGGAAACTGACAATACAACCTTCTCATCCGTCTTAAATTAGATATTTCAAACCCTTTTCCAAATTCTTTCATTAACTTCGTCGACAAATTTTCCAATAATCGTTTACCATATTCTGCTCTTGCAGTCTCGCCAGTAACTTCATAGATCTTCTTTCCAATATTCCAATACGTTTCAACCATTGCAGTATTAACCGTTGAATACACTTTTCTTTGGGCATCGATAACATATTCACGAATAGTCTCATATACCTCTTTCGTTTGTTGATCAATTAATCCCTCATCACTCTTTATCACTTCATCTTTCATAATTGCAATTGCCTCCTACTCATATAATTGTCGGCAAAAGTAAAAATTCCTTATTTATTGCTTTTGAATTCGAGACGCACTGCCTCTCGAATTCATTTCCCCCATGCAAAAAGGCAGCTTACGCTACCTCACTTATTAACGATATACTAATCGTACTGTACCATTGATTATGCCACCTTCATCAACAACTAATGAGCGGCAAGTTATATTGCCATCAACATTACCACCTTTGCGAATGATAACATTTTCTTCAGCTGTGATATTCCCTTTTAGGTAACCTTTGATCTCGATACTACCAGTATTGATATCTCCTATTAGTTTTCCTTCTTGCTCGATCAAACTTTCAAAAAAGCAATGACAATCACCTTGAATCTGTCCATTATATCTAATGATCAGATCATTCGCCTCTACTTGCCCATTGATACTACCATGAACACTTAATAAACTACCAACTGTTACATTCCCTTTTATATTTCCATAAAGATCAATTGTACTTGCACTAGTAATATTAGCTTCTATAGTTGTAGTATGAGCAATATAAGTGGTTGCCTTATTTTCTCGATCTATCAGATCTAACATAAACTAAGCTTTGATAAATTGTTCAACATCAAGAACAAAGATAGTTGCTCCACCTACTTGTACTTCAACTGGATATGCAGCATATTTGTTGATATCAAATGAAGCAGTAGCTGGGATGACTTCTGTTCTCTTCTTGCTTTCTTCTTTGATCAGTTCGATCGCATTTTCAACTTTATCATCATCAGTACCGATGATAAAAGTAGTATTTCCAGCTCTCAAGAATCCACCAGTAGTAGATAACTTAGTTACCATAAATCCATGTTCAGTTAAATTAGCATTTACTGCTGAACTATCATCATTAGATACAATCGCAATTATTAATTTCATAAGACATCTTCCTCCTATACATTAAATCTTATAAACATGATGTCGCCATCTTTACATACATAATCTTTTCCTTCAACACGTAGCTTACCAGCTTCTTTTAATGCTTGTTCGCTTCCATAAGTCATCAAGTCATCATAACTATAAACTTCTGCTCTAATGAAACCTTTCTTGAAATCAGTATGAATGACACCAGCGCAGTCTGGAGCTTTCATACCTTTTGTGAAAGTCCAAGCTCTTACTTCATCAGTACCTACTGTAAAGAAAGTACATAAGTCTAACAAAGCATAAGTACGCATGATGATCTCATCAAGTCCACTATGTTCCAAGCCGAGATCAGCTAAGAACATCTGCTTACTCTCATCATCCATTTGAGAGATCTCTTCTTCCATCTGAGCAGTGATAGCTACTACTTGGCTGCCATTTGCTTCAGCATATTTCTTTACTGCTTGATAATTTTCACAATTATCAAGATCAGCTATCTCATCCTCTGATACATTAGCTACATAAATGACAGGCTTATATGTTAATAATTGATAATTTTGCAAGAAGACTTTTTCTTCATCATCAAATTCCATACCACCAGCCATTTTACCTTCTTCCAGAGCTGCTTTTAGTTTCTTTAATAATTCAAACTCTTTGACAGCATCTTTTTCCTTAGAAGTGATGACTTTTCTTTCAATCTTACTGATACGGTTATTTACTGTCTCAAGATCAGCTAAAGCTAATTCCAAGTTAACGATCTCAATATCTCTGATCGGATCGATACTATTTTCTACGTGAACGATATCCGCGTTGACAAAACATCTAACAACATGAACAATAGCATCTACATTACGGATATTACCTAAGAATTGATTTCCTAAACCTTCACCCTTAGAAGCCCCTTTTACAAGTCCGGCAATATCAGTAAATTCAAAAGTAGTCTTGATAGTTCTTTTAGGATTGAACATTGCAGATAACTTATCTACTCTCTCATCTGGTACTTCTACTGTTTTGATATTTGGTTTGATAGTCGCAAATGGATAATTAGCGGCTTCAACTTGCGATTTAGTGATCGCATTAAATAAGGTTGACTTACCAACATTAGGCAACCCAACAATTCCAGCTGTTAATGGCATATCTTCTAACCCTCTTTTTCTACTTCGCTAGGAAAGATCTTCTTAACCTTTCTTTCAAACTCACTACGTGGGAACAAAACACTTGCTCCACAACCTAGACATTTGATCCTTATATCGGCACCCATACGGATGATCTTCCATTGGGTCGATTTACGACACGGATGTTGTTTCTTCATTTCAACAATATCATTTAACTTATATTCCATAGTTACCTCTTTTTTAAGATGACATCACTATCTAAAATGATAGTGATTGGTCCACTATTTATTAGCTGGACATCCATTTCAGATTGAAAGATACCTGTTTGAATGTTTAGACCACTCTTTCTTAATTCATCATTGAAATGATCATAGAGTTTAGTGGCAATTTGAGGTGGGCAAGCATCAGTAAATGATGGCCTTCTGCCTTTGGAAGCATCAGCATATAAAGTAAATTGTGATATTGATAATATCTCACCTTGCACATCTAATATGCTCAAGTTCATCTTACCGTTAGCATCATCACACACTCTAAGTCTTAGTACTTTATCAGCCATCTGATCCACGATATTTTCATCATCATTTAAGCCAAATCCCACAAGTAACATATAACCTTGATTAATCTGACCATGGATCTTTCCCTCAATAGTGACACTAGCACTTTTTACTCTTTGAACAACAACTTTCATACCTATATTTTAGCATTTTTTCACCAAGAAATATATTAAATGGTATAAAATATAATCATGCAGAAACCATTAGCGATACGATTAAGACCAACAAAGTTATCTGAAGTATTTGGTCAAAAACATCTTATAGGAAAAGACATGTTACTAACTAAAGCAGTTGAACAAAAAACTCTTTTTTCTATGATCTTTTATGGACCTCCAGGTTGTGGAAAAACAACATTAGCTCTTGCTCTAGCTAATGAATTAAATATGCCTTATAGCTTTTTCAGCGCTGTAGAAGGCAATAAAAAAGAATTGACCGATATATTTGCTCAAGCAAAATTATCTAATGGACTTATCCTTATCGTTGATGAGATCCATAGATTAAATAAAGATAAGCAAGACTTATTACTACCTCATGTTGAATCAGGCCTTATCACTTTGATCGGTGCCACTACTTCTAATCCATTTTTTGCGATAAATCCCGCTGTTAGAAGTCGTTGTCAATTACTAGAAGTAAAGCCATTGACAAGTGAGGATATCAAACAAGCAATAGAATATGCTTTAAATAGTGAAAAAGGTTATAGTGGTAAGATCACTATATCAGATGAAGCAAAAGACCTTATCATTTCTCATAGTGGTGGCGATCTAAGATATTGTTATAACTTACTAGAGATCTGTGCTATTGGCTGTAACAATAACAAAATTGATCTAGATTTAGTCAAGAAATATTCACCAATTGCTAATGCCAGTTATGATAAAGATGAAGACGGTCACTATGACTCCGTTAGTGCTTTTCAGAAATCTATCAGGGGCAGTGATGTCAATGCTGCATTATACTATCTAGCTAGACTATGTATGGCCAATGATCTAGATTCCATAGAAAGAAGATTACTTGTCATTGCTTATGAAGATATCGGTTTAGCCAATCCTGCCGCTTGTGCTAGGACCATCAATGCGATTGATGCCGCTAAAAGAGTAGGAATGCCTGAAGCCTTAATACCACTATCCGTAGCTGTCATCGATCTAGCCTTATCACCAAAAAGCAGATCAGCTGATGAAGCGATCCATGCGGCTTATGAAGTAGTCCAACAAAAACAAGCAGATATACCAATCTATTTACGCTTAACTCCAGTAGGTTTAAGTGAAGATGAAAAATATAACTATTCAGCTAAAGACAAATGGCATAAAATTCAATACTTACCAGATGCCTTAAAGGATGAAGAATTCTACATTCCAAATACCAATAGCCAATACGAAAAAGCCTTAGCTGAAAACTATAAAAAACTAAAACAGTATTATAGAACTAATGATCTAAAGAAGTTAAAATAGAAAAAGTCTACTCAATTTCCTGAACCCAAAAAGTTGATTTAAATGAAATAGTTGACCACTTTATACCCGAAAGTGATGGACCAGTAACTCAAAAAACTGAAAGTGGTGTAAAATTCAATTATATTGGAAAAACGTTATATCATAAAATGTGACAAAGTTGCGGGTTATTTGAGAATATACGATAAGCAAACAAAATCTTACTGTTTACTCGATGGAACACCATCAAAAGATCTGAGTAAAACACATTTCAAAATCAAGCGAAGAGAGGAAATGTAGCCATATGTAGATTCGAGTTGCCCTAAATAAAAAAGATGTTCATTACAATGACATTCCAAACTACACCTACGTAGAAGGTGATAGTGTTCAAGAATACTATTTTGATGAAAATGTAGCAGTTGCTTTGGAAAAAGATGGATTTCTATTTGAAATGTGGTCTAAATTTGATGCTCTTTTCGATTGGGGAGATTGCGACTATTTTTCACCAAAAAAATGTATTGATTTTAAAATTTGGTTAGAAAACAGATTGCACTTCCCAACCAATGATCTAGTAAAACAAATATATGAAGTCATGTTAGAAATGGCAAACATTGCTATTAAATATGATATAGGATTAAGTTTTGATTTTTAGGAACAACTAATTATTAATTATGAAGTCAACATATAACATACTATCTAGCAATTTAGATCAAAAATCACAGGCAAATAATATACTTATAGTACTGTTTACAACTGATGATATAAATCTTTACAATTATAGTGAAGACAATAATTTATTTGATTACCCATATTGTAAACGTATCATAAATGTTTCAGAACTATTATCGCAAAATATAGAAATCATTATAAACAGGATTTATCATCTAAATAATCTTAAAGAATTGCTTGTTAAACTGGATTACCTATCACCACTAGTTTCTTCAAACAAATTGGTTATGAAAAGAACCCTTCAAGCAATCAATGCATTACAAGAGAACCTACCAAATGTTGTTTTCAAAATTGCTATAGATATAACACATTCAATTTCAAAATTTAAAAAGTGAGCATACACTCACTTCCATAACTATTCTGTTTTAAATGATACTGTTAATCGATTATGACCATCAACATATTCATAGCTAATAGATGATGTCATCTTTCTTACCATCTCGATGCCAAGGCCACCGATCTCTCTCTCTTCTACTGGAAGAGTTAAGTCAGGTTCTTTTTGCTTAGTTGGATCAAACTGTACACCATTATCATAATAGTCTAAATAAACAATATTGTTTTCATCTTTGAACAACCATAAAGTAGCTTCAGTTGCTCCACTATATCTAACGATATTTGACCAAATCTCATCATTAACAACTTGCATCCTATTAAGCGTTTTATTAGATATCAATAAACTATTCATCCTCTTATCTAAGAATGTTTGGATCACTTGATAAGATTTTTCATCAGGATAAGTCTGTACCATCATCTTGTCATGAGTCGCATTAAGTTGTACACATAACATAGTGATATCATCTGATTGCTCTTCTTCACCAACAAATTCTGCAATTTTCTTTTTAACATCATCACATATCTGATGAGTACTGCCCTGCAATTCATTTAGACAATCTACTAATCTCTGTTCGCCAAATAGTTCTTTATCATGATTCATGGCCTCAGTTACACCATCAGTATACAAGAACAAGACATCACCAGCAGATAATTGAATGCTCTGTTTTGTATATTTAGTATCTTCAATACCTGCTAAAATAAAGTTAGGCTTCATTTTTAGATACTCAAACTTGCCATCTCTGTGCTTTACTACTGGTGGATTATGGCCTGCATTAACAAATTCTAACAATCCACTACGTAAATTTATTTTACCAATCCAGCCTGTAATGAACATACCGGCATTATTGCTGCCACACAATTTGTTATTGGCTTCTTCAAACACTTCCTCGATAGGCTTACCACTTTCTGCAAGTCCTTTTATCAAAGTCTTTGCAGTCATCATAAACATAGCAGCTGGTATTCCTTTACCCGATACATCAGCGATAAGTACTACCAAAGTATATGAGTCAATAAGGTAGAAATCATAGAAATCTCCACCAACTTCTTTAGCGGGTTCCATTAAAGCGTAAATATCAAAATCAGGGCGATTAGGATATGGTGGAAAGACTGAAGGCATAGCGGATAATTGGATCTCACTTGCTAGTCTTAAGTCATCATCAATTCTTTGATCTGCTTCTTTGATAAGTTGTCTTAATTTTGCCACAGTCGCATTAACATCCTCTGATAACTCAACAAATTCTTTATAAGCACGAACATCAATGATCGTATCAAGATTACCTTTAGTTATCTCATTTAATCCTTCATTGACTTTTTTGATATTTTTAACAACTTTATTCTTTATCATCTGATAAACTAAGATGAACAAGGCCGTGTAGATGAGTATCTCCATGAAAGCTAACAAATATAAAGTAACATGACGATATAATTCGGCATCATCAGCTGTAATACGATAAACGATCTGTTGAGTAAAAGCACTTGTCGCAAAGAAAGCGATAACTACACATACTAATAACCAGAAAGCAAAATCATAACTGATGTGCCTATTTTTCGAATCGAGCTTTTCTCTTTCATCATTTATGCTACTGGCAATAATAGCTAGACACACTGATAAACCAGTACATAGTGCCATTGGAAAAGCACAGATTTGAACAAACTCAAAAGCATGAGAAACATCATTTAGATTTGTGATCAGTATCAACAACATATGTAATACTTCCATAGTTGTACCGATACCTAAGCCAGCTAAGAAGCTAGGCTTTCTATCATCAAATAAGACTTTTCTTAATTTTCCACCAAAAATACCAGCTAATAACGTTGATATTGAACAAGCAACACGAGTCAACATACCTGTATTTGTCCAATAGACACATAGCCAACGATGCAAAGCTCCCATTGTACCAGCGATCATACCGGCAGGAGCACCAAATATAAGTCCTGCACATAATGGTGAAGCATCACGAACATTCATGATGACTCCTTCACCCGTTTCTACGCCAAAAGTAGTTGATAGGATGGCTGTTATACCAAAAGTGATGCCAATGATAGCTTGCTTTTTGTTATAAGCTAGCTTATAGAAATCTGTATGATTCTGTAAAGTAGTAAAAACAAAAGAAACTATTACAGGGACAAGTACGGCAGCTATCATCCATAAAATAATATTTTGTGTATTCATCTTACTTATCTTCTATTGTCAAAAAATCTGAAAAACCTGTGATATCAAATATCTCTCTAACAGCTTCAGGTACATTGATGATCTTCATCTTGCCTTTATTTCCCATGACTTTTTGGGCCTTTAAAATAACACGTAATCCAGCAGAAGAAATATACTCAACTCCTGCTAGATCAAAAACTAGTGAATTTGCTTCTTCCAACACTTCATCTACAGCTTTTTCAAAGTCTGGTGCAGAGATTGTATCGATCCTACCAGATACTTTGACTAATGTATCTTCACCAAATCTCTTTTCTATATTTAACATACATTACTCCTTATTTACCATAATTTTCATCAACAAATGGGATCAACTTTTCATGTAAGATATTTAAAGCTAATTGCCTCTTTGCTTCTGGCCAACGAGTACCCTTTAATAAAGATGTACAACTCCTAAACCAAGCTAGTGGGTATAACCATTTAACTTCTGGATCAACCTTTTCAGCTTCCTTTAGATCATCAGTACCAAAATAATCTTTTAGTAATAAAACTAACATCTTATCAACAATTTCGTGTGGAAGTTTATAGAAATCATTGATAGGTTGCGTCTTATCGGCAGCATATTCAACTGAGAACACAATACGTGAAAGATCAAACATCGGTGTACCCGTTGAGAACTCACCCATATCGATCAAACAACATTCACCATTCTGTACCATGATGTTATTGATATTTAGATCACCATGAACAGTATGCATACTCTCTGGTACCATCTCTAAGAACTTGTAAAGATAATCTCTTTCTTGTTCTGTAATATAAGATACATTAGGGATATCATCTTTGTTGATAGCTTTAAATGATGGAAGTTCTCCCTCTTGAGCTACGATACCATGGATCTGTTTACATACATCAGCATACATCTGAACATATTTTTCTAGTTCCTCAGGATTTTCTCTGATCAACTCGGCTAATGTCTTAGATTTGATGATCTCATAAACTACACCAGTCCTACCATCACATTCAACAACATCATAAGAAATAGCTGTAGGAACACCCATGACAAAGGCTTTCTTAGCAAGATCTTTTTCCCTTAAGATCTCTTCTTCTTTTACTCTTGGAAAATATACTTTAATGATCGTTTCATCATCTAAACGATATACTTCGCCACATGCACCAGCGCCGATCTTTACACAATTTTCGATGCTTACTTGTCTTTTAGCCTTAGAGATATCCATCATCTGAGCAAAACCAGTAACTTCAAATACTTCCATTACTTCGCTATTTGCGTTAATTATCTTAAATTCTTTATCTTTGCAGCGCTTTTTAGTAGCTAAGATGACACGTAATCCAGCCGAAGAGATAAACTCTAATTCTTTCGCATCAATGATGATGCCATCAGTACCATCTGGCTCCTTAGAAAAAGCTTCTTCCATTTGTGGGGCATTAGCAGATGTAACACTGCCTATTATAGCTATCTTACTTAATCCATCTTCATGAGTGATCTTTACTTCCATATTTTATTCTCCTTCTTCGCCAAATATCTCTAGCGTTAATTGTTTCAATTCTTCATACATTGCTAAGCCATCTAGTGAATCTAATGCTTTCACTGTTTCTCTAAATAGCCAAGCTTGCTTATCCTTACCCCTTTTAAATCTTTTCCAAACATCATCACCGACATCTTCTAAACCTTCCTTAATACTTCGAAGATTCGATAATTTGTCAGCACACATCAACATCTTATGATCTCTATCACCTGGTTTACGCAAACTATCTAATGCCCATTGTTTACGCTCTTCCCAACTTTTTGTCTTATCTTCACTATCAGCCAAAACAAGATCAGCGACTTTTTCATTAAAGGCTTTAACTAGTTGTTCCCTTGTGATAAAAGCATCCTCCATCGTATCGTGCAAGTATCCTGCTGCGATCAAGCTATCATCAGCCCCATTTCTCGCCAATTCTAAAGCGACTTCTACCGGATGAGCTATATAAGGTGTCCCATCTTTTCTAGTCTGTTCGCCATGCGCATATAGGGCAAATAGAAATGCTTTTTTAATCATTTGTCTCACCTACTTTACTAGCCTCAAATATACAAAGAAAATTATATCACAATTACCTTTTATACACTTCCAAAAAGAAAAGATGAGTAACCATCTTTCCTATTCATCTAAACTAAAATTACTTGCCGAACTGATAAATCCACCTGTAAGAGCATCAACAAGAGTCTCTTCCATATCAATCTCCCATTTACCTTCATCATTCTTTTCTACTTTGATATCAACAGTAAATGATTTAGTTGTGTCCTTGTTATCTTCAATTGCTTGATTTAATAATTCTTTAAACTTAGCTGTCAATTCTTCATCAGAAACTTCTGTGCCAGACATTGCTTGGGTAACAGCCCAATTAAAATAGCTTGTAAAGATGTCAGTGAAAGCTGTAGACATATCAATAGTAGTGATCGTAGTAGTTACAGTGTACTCATCATCACTGATCTTCTCACTCTTTTCAATCTTATAATCCATGTGTTGTAATAAGGCTTTTAAGAATTCTCCATATTCTTCTTCTGATAATTCATCTTCATCAACAAAGAATTCTTCTAAGTTTCCTTTTTTACAATTGTCTAAGAAAGTTTTTACAGTACTCTCTGCTTTATTGCCACAAGCAGTTAAAGAAAGTACCATAAACAAAGCTAATAATGTTGTTAATAATTTCTTCATATCTATCTCCCTTTTGTTTTTAAATACCTATGATATTTTGAACTTGATGGTTCATAATCAATATCAGCTCTTTTTAAGATATTGATAAACTCTTCTTTAAAGCCATCACGCTCATTGATCTTTTCATATTCAATCTCATAATCGATCAAGTCATTATAGAGATTGATATCAAAACATAATTCACCGTAACCATCAAAATAAATAGCTCGATACGTTGTCATATCTCCTAACAATTCATATGGTGGTTGTAATCCTTTACCCTTCAACATTTCGACAATCTCTGCATCTTTATCTATATCAGTATCTAGCTCTTTTTCATATTCCATTCTTGCACCATCACATGGTTCTTTCATGGTAAATATCTTCTTGTCTTCTTTTTCTCTGATTCTAAAAGCATAATGACTAGGATCATCAGAAACATAATAATGATTGAGCTGTTTGATAAACTTTAATGGTTTATAATTATCGGCTAATCGATAAAATTGTTCCTTAGTTACTAATGTTTTGTATTCTTCTTCTTTGTTACCCTTCATCGTTTTCTCCACTATAATAAAGATAAGTTGTATCTATCTTGTTTAATACTCTTTTTTGTCTATCATTTAATCTTCGATTAGAGATGATAGTAAATTTAATATCTTCTTCTATGTCTTCTTTAAGTGTTAATAATTGACCAACTAACTTATAGAAGTTATCTTTTAATTCATATTGTTTTGAATAAAAGATCATATATAATTCTTTATCTTGTTTAAACTTTAGAAAACAGAACTTTGCCTGATTTATCCATAAACTATCTTCATCAAAATAAGTATTTGTTACTTTCTTTAGATATTTACTATTGATGTTATATTCAATACCCGCATTTTCTAATACTGTAGAAATGCTGTACTGTAATAACTGTTTATTGAAATCATCTTCATCATTACCAACAAGTGCTCCACTCCAGAAATCTAAGCCTACCTTCGAAGCTTGTTGTAAGATATCTAATGTTAATTTACCTTCATGTCTATCTAAATAAGTAAAGCTTTCAAGATTACTATTGATGTT
>CAVCVO010000073.1:0-16524 GCA_963606005.1 Anaerovoracaceae bacterium | reverse complement strand
CATATCACAGATAATCTAACAAATGCATCTACTACTGCAACATAAAGACAATAAAAATTAATTCACAATTGTTCTTTTCTTGATAACCAACGCGTAAAATTATACAATTTAAATATTAAAAACGAAACAAGCAGAAAGGAATGATCCTATGTATACAGATATAGAAATTGCTCAAAATTGTACTATGCAAGAAATTGGTAGTATTGCTCAAAAAGCCGGTATTGATGCTCAATACTTGGAGATGTATGGTAAATACAAAGCTAAGATCGACAACAAAATATTAGTTGATTTAATAGACAAACCTAATGGCAAACTAATCTTAGTTACTGCCATTACTCCTACTCCTGCAGGAGAAGGTAAAACTACTACTTCTATTGGTTTAGCTGATGGTCTTTCTTCTTTAGGGAAGAACACCATTGCTGCTTTGCGAGAACCTTCTTTAGGACCAGTATTTGGTTTAAAAGGAGGAGCAGCTGGTGGTGGTTATGCTCAGGTTGTTCCAATGGAAGACATCAATCTTCATTTCACTGGTGATTTCCATGCTATCAGTGCTGCATGTAATTTATTAGCAGCTATGATTGATAATCACTTGCAACAAGGAAACTCTTTAAATATCGATCCAAGAAGGATAACTTTCAAAAGGGTTGTCGATATGAACGATAGAGCTTTAAGAGATATCGTTATCGGTATGGGTGGTAAAGCTAATGGCGTAGTAAGACAAGCTGGGTACGAAATAACAGTAGCAAGTGAAGTCATGGCTATATTATGCTTAGCTAATGATTTAAAAGATCTTAAGGAAAGACTTGGAAAGATTATCATTGGTTATACCTATGACAATAAAGAGGTAAAAGCTAGTCAACTTAAAGCCAATGGAGCAATGGCTGTACTATTAAAAGATGCCATCAAACCTAATCTAGTTCAAACTTTAGAACATACACCAGTCATCATCCATGGTGGACCATTTGCTAATATTGCTCATGGTTGTAACTCTGTCATAGCAACTAAAACAGCTTTAAAATTAGCTGATTATGTTGTAACAGAAGCAGGTTTTGCTGCTGATCTAGGAGCAGAAAAGTTCTTCGACATCAAATGTCGTAGTGCTAACTTAAAGCCTGATGCTGTAGTACTTGTAGCTACTATTAGAGCATTGAAGTATCATGGTGGTGTTAAAAAAGAAGATCTAAATAAAGAAAATATCGAAGCACTAAAAAAAGGCTTGCCAAACTTATTCGCTCATTTAGATAACATCCAAAATGTTTATGGTCTACCTGTAGTAGTAGCAATCAATGGTTTTAGTAGCGATACTAATAAAGAACAACAACTATTAATCGATGAATGTGCTAAAAGAAATATTAAAGCCATCCTATGTGAAGGTTGGGCCAAAGGTTCTAAAGGTACTATTGAATTATCTAAAGCTGTCATTGACTTAGTACAACAAGAAAACAATTTCCATTATCTCTACAAAGATGATGAATCTATTGAAGAAAAGTTAAATGATTTGTGTCAAAAGATCTATCACGGTGATAAAGTCATCTATACAGATGAAGCCAAAAAGAAATTAAAACAGATCAAAGAGAATGGTTATAGCAATCTACCAATATGTGTAGCTAAGACCCAATATTCTCTTTCTGATAATGCTAAATTATTAGCTGCACCAACTAACTTCTCTATAACAGTTAAGGATCTTAAAGTATCAGCAGGAGCAGGCTTTATCGTTGCCTATTGTGGAGACATCATGACTATGCCTGGCTTACCAAAAGTACCAGCTGCTGAAAACATTGATATCGATGAAAATGGCAAGATCACAGGATTATTTTAGGAGCAATTATGAACGATATTACAATTAAAGAATTTGTTGATGAGCTTTCTTCCGATAAACCTCTAGGCGGTGGTCCAGCTTGTGCCTTAGTAGCTGCTTTAGGATCTGCTTTAGGGTCTATGGTAGCTAATCTAACTATCGGCAAAAAGAAATATGCTCAATACAGCGATGAATTAACAAAACTATTATCTGAAAGTAACGATTTATCAGCTTTACTACTACAAGGCATTGAAGAAGATCAAAAAGCTTTTCTCCCTTTATGCGATGCTTATAAATTAAGTAAGGATGACCCACAAAGAGATGTGACAATTCAACAAGCATTAAAACATGCAGCATTATCCCCATATAACTTACTTGTTGATACAACAAAAGTAATCGACCTATTAGAAAGATTTGCTAAGATTGGTAGTGTACTAGTGATATCTGATGCAGCTACTGGTGCTATGCTTGCTCATGGTGCTCTGTATGGTGAAGCAATAAATATCAAAGTAAACACAGCTAAGATCACCGATACAAAATTCAAAGATAACTTAGATTCCAAAACTGATGAGTTACTAGCTACTTATTCAAAAAAAGCTTTAGATATCTATGACTCTGTACAAGAAAGGATCACTAATGGCTGAAATATTAAAAGGTAAACCTGTCGCAGACAGATTAAATGAAGAAACTTCTAAGATCATCGAAGGGTTGGATCACAAACCAACTCTATCAGTGATCAGAGTAGGAGAAAATGAAGATGATATCTCTTATGAGAAAGCTATCATCAAAAGATGTGAGAAAAATAACATCAGTTGTAAATGTACTTTATTAGCTAATGATATCAGTAAAGATGACTATCTTAATTTAATAAAAGATAATAATGCTGACAAAAAAGTAGATGGTATCATCTTACTAAATCAAATATATAAAGAAGCACTAACAACTATTTCTGCCAAAAAAGACATTGATGGATGTAATCCTATCAATTTATCATCGGCTTTCTTAAATGATAACACGGGTTTTATTCCTTGTACTGCTCAAGCCGTAATGGAACTATTAGATTATTATGACATCAAAGTAGAAAGTAAAAATATAACTGTTATAGGTAGAAGTATGACCGTAGGAAAACCACTAAGCATGTTGCTTTTAAATAAAAATGCTACTGTTTCTATCTGTCATTCTCACACAAAAGATATCAAACAGCATACTTTAAATAGTGATATAGTGATCACAGCTATTGGCAAAGCTGAAATGTTTGATCAATCTTATTTCAAAGAAGATCAGATAATCATCGATGTTGGCATCAATTATAGTGAAACAAAGCAAAAGATCTGTGGTGATGTCTTATTTGAAGAAGTTGAAAAAGTAGTAAGTAAGATCACTCCTGTACCACTTGGCGTAGGAAGTGTTACTAACGCCATACTTATCAACCACTTAGCTAAAGCAGCATTGAGGAATCAAAATGAACACTAAAAAACTCACTACCATCGCCATGTTAACAGCTTTATATGTTGTACTAGCAATACTTACTCCCGTTAGATTGCAGAACTTTAAATTCACTTTTGAAGCATTACCAATACTTGTTGCTGGTTTTCTATTTGGCAGTAAAGTAGGATTATCTGTAGGGACCTTAGGTTGTTTCATTTACCAACTATGTTTTTCTGGTTATGGTCTAACAGTTACAACGATACTATGGATCTTACCTCATAGCTTTTCTGGACTTCTTGTAGGTTTTCTTTCAGAAAAGAAACAATTTAAATTAGAAAAAAAGGATATCTTAACAATATCCTTAATAAGTTGTATCTTTGTTACTTTATTAAATTCTTTAGCACTATTCATTGATAGTAAGATCTACGGCTATTACAGTTTCGCAATAGTATTTGCCTCAATACCTTTAAAGATATTGACTGGTGTGATACTTGCTGTAGGCTATAGTTTCATCATCATACCACTAATGAATTCAATAGATAACCTTAAACACTAAGCAGATGTTTCTTCATTCTGCTTTTCTTTTTCTGGCAGCTGCTCTAATTTTTCTTTAGCAATAAGTCTATACTTTTCGCTATTTTCTTTATCGCCTTTATTTTCATACATTAAAGAAATTAAATAAGCGTTATAACCCTTTGCTTGCTCTGGGCATTCCTCATAACCTTTTTCAATCTCTTCCAAGTATTGATAACCTTTTTTAACAAATATATCATAAGTGATGTTGGCAGCTTTTTTGATCTGTTCATTCTTTAGATTTTGAATAGCTTCATAAGGCTTTTGAGCTTTATCATAATCTTCCATCATGATATAGTAATTAAACTCTTTAACAAATAAGTCTTCTTTTTGCTTAGTGTTCATAGAGATCTTATCAAATACTTCAAATTGCTTATCAATAGCTTTTTCATCACCTTTGATAAATGCCATATTCAAACGGATATACTCTAGATTAAATGGCATAAAGAAGTACCTAACTGACTTCTTATTCAATAATTGCTCTAATTCATCAAACTTTTGTTGACTAAATAATTTAACAAATTGGTCTTGATATTTTTTTCTCATCGCATTTGGTATCACGATACTGACGATCGTTAATAATACTATTATCAATACCATCCATTGCTCTTTGCTCATATAACTTTCCCCTCAATTCTCTGCTATTATTTTACCACAACAAACAAGCCATTTTTCAAAGATTTAAAAAACTCCCATACATATGTATGAGAGTTATATATATTTCCGTTTCCCTATCTAAGAAAATATATTATAAAGTAGCAAGTAAGATGAAGTTCAAGATAAATAAAGCACTACTTACCCAAATGATTGGATGAACTTCTTTTGCCTTATGAGTGCAGCACTTAACAACGATATAAGAAATGAAACCAAATGCGATACCGTAAGAGATACTGTAGCATAAGCCCATGAAGATACCTGCGAAGAATGAAGGGATAGCTTCTCCCATATCATTCCAATCGATCTCTTTGAATGCTGATAACATCATGATACCAACAGTAACTAAAGCAGGAGCTGTAGCAGCATTAGGAATAGCAGAGATAACTGGAGCAAAGAAAGCACTTAAACCAAATAATAAAGCAACAACACAACTAGTTAAACCAGTTCTTCCACCAGCACCGATACCAGCAGCACTTTCAACGAATGTAGTTGTATTACTTGTACCAAAGATAGCACCGATTGAAGTAGCAATACTATCAGCAAACAATGCTTTATCCATCTTTGACTTGAATCCACTTGATTCTTCCATAGCTTTTTCATCTTCAGCTGAGAAGATACCTGATTTTCTACCAGTACCGATGAATGTACCTAATGTATCGAATGTATCAGATAATGAGAATGATAAGATTGTAATGAATACAAGTGGTAACTTAGCAGGATCATTGAATAATGATACGATACCTTCGCTAGTGAAGATAGCACCAAAAGTAGAAGGTAAAGCAGCACATGCTTCAGAGAAACTGATTGAATCACCCATAGTAGTAACACCAAATGGAATACCAACGATAGTAGCAACAGCGATACCGATAAGGATTGCACCCTTAACATTCATTAATACTAATACTAATGTAGTAACTAAACCAATGATGAATACCCATAAGCTTGGTTCGTTGAAAGTAGCAATAGCAGGAACACCAGAAGTGAAATTGATGAAACCTACATTTAATAAACCTAAGTAAGCTACGAATACACCGATACCACCACCGATAGCGCTCTGTAAGCTTTGTGGAATTGATTTAACAATGTGTTTTCTTAACTTAGTAACAGTGATGATGATATTGATAACACCACAAATGAAAACCATTGATAATGCTTGTTTCCAAGTGAAACCTAATGAGAAACAAACTGTATAAACGAAGAAGGCATTAAGACCCATACCAGGAGCTTGAGCATATGGAACATTAGCAACAAGGCCCATTACTAAAGTACCGATCATTGATGAGATGATTGTAGCTAAGAATACAGCACCCCATTCCATGCCTGATTGTGATAACAAAGTAGGGTTAACAGCAATGATATAAGCCATTGCAAAGAAAGTAGTTAAACCAGCAACGAACTCAGTTGAAGTATTTGTACCATTCTCCTTCAACTTAAAAAACTTTTCGAACATTATATTATGTTCCTCCTTTTCCTAGTAATTCTATCGCCCCAGACAGAACCACTACAAAAGGATCCCATCGTAGTCTTGAATATTTACGGCATCAAGGTAGAGACTTTCGCACCATATTTGCGAAATTATACGAATGAATTACTTTGTGATTATATCACATTATAAAATAGTGACAATATGATAACGTTTTCTATAAAAAGTTTTTTATTAAAAAGATCTGTAGCAGTCGTGTACAGTTTATACATTTACTAAATACCAAGTCTTAACAAAAAGACAGGTAGCTTTTTAAGCTACCTTACCGTCTTTAATTATTCCACTCAATTAATCATCTTATTTTCTTAATAACATATTATAAGCATCACCTGATTGTATAAATTTGACTTTGATATCAAGCAATAATTGTGGCAAATGTTTTTCCCCAAACCACTTCATGCCAGGTTCTTCAACATTGAAGTGGCCAGCAGCAAATACTCTCTTATTTAAACCAGTTTGAGCAGAGTCCCTCATATAAGTAGCCACAGTAAAGTCAATCATCTCCATAGTCAATATGGTGTCAATATTTTTCTCTTCTATAGTGGATATGATCTGGTTATCCTGTTGACCAAAAATATGCAAGGGAACATATATTTTTCAGTATAGCCTTCAAGATCACCCATGGTTTTTAATCCTTTAAGTCCCATCTTTTCCATTAGATATTGGGCTACAACTCTAGTTGGCTGTTTCGGTATCTGATAAAACTGTGGCATACCATTTTGACAATCGATTATATACTTTTCCCAACCTAGCTCTTGAGCAAGTCCATAGAAAATCCCATCAACATACTCATTATCATGTAAAACTCCCGAGTGAATATAATCATGGTCACGCCAAACAGTGACCCCCGTATCATCCAACAATTTCTTCTTCAGCTTAAAAGTTTCATTTTCTGACAACCAATCAATTTGATCACCATGATTCCAAAAGCAAGATTCATGAGTTATCACTAAATTTGCTCCTAACTCACTAGCCTGTTTTATAACATCATAACTAGCAAAGACTGTCGTAACAATTCCTGTACCTTCTTTATCAATTTCCTCATACAAAACTTGATCACGAGTCTTATTATCGTCAATTATGCCATATCCCTTACAGTTTCTTTTACATATTTCTATAACTTCACTGATTTTCATAGCTAATTAACCCTTTTTAAGAACTTCACCATTTGATTCAATACATTTTCGATACCAAGTAAAGGAGTCCTTCTTATAACGTTTCATTGTTCCTTTACCTTCATCATCCATATCTACATAGATGACACCATATCTTTTACGCATTTCTCCCGTAGAAGCTGATACTAGGTCAATGATACCCCAAGGAGTATAACCTATAACATTTACTCCATCACTTATTGCATCATTCATTGCCTTTACATGTTGTATCATATAATCAATACGATATTGATCGTGCACAGATCCATCATTCTCTAATGTATCTTTTGCTCCTAAACCATTTTCAACTACCATGATAGGAAGTTGATACCTATCACTTATCTCATTTAAGATGTATCTTAGACCATCTGGATCCATACTCCAACCCCACTCACTTTGTTTTACATATGGATTCTTAGCGCCTAAACTTAAGTTACCACCACCATCTTTTTCAACATCAGCATGAGTCGTATTGCAAGTCGTACTATAATAAGAGAAAGTGAACATATCTACTTTTCCTTCTTCTAATATTTCAGCATCTTTTTCAAAGAAGTCTGGATCAAGGCCATATTTATCCCAGATCTTCTTGGCATAGAAAGGATATCTTCCTTTAACTTGTACATCACCACAATACCAGAAAAGATTCTGCAACTTCTGTTGATTTAATAAGACATCCTTTGGATCACAAGTTAATGGATAAGAGACCAATCCTGCGATCATACACCCCATTTTAAAATCAGGATAATTATCGTGAGCATATTTTACAACTTTAGCACTGGCAACAAATTGGTTATGCAATTTGATATAGAATGATTTGACCATCTCATTTGGTAGATTAGGTACAAAATTAGGTGTCATTATTGATGAATTGATCTCATTGAATGTTAACCAATACTTGACAAAATCTTTATATTCTTCAAAGATCGTATGACAATACTTTTCATATAAAGTTATAGTCTTAGGATTTTGCCAGCCCCCTAAAGATTGTTCAATATAAACTGGATCATCATAATGAGAGATAGTTACTAGTGGTTCAATTCCATATTTTTTTAACTCTTCGAAAACATTTCGATAGAAATCTAATCCTTCTTGATTAGGTGTTTCATCATTTCCATGAGGGTAGATCCTTGGCCAAGATATCGACATTCTAAACATCTTCAATCCTAACTCAGCAAATAAAGCTATATCTTCTTTCCAATGATGGTAAAAATCCGTCGCTTTATGATTAGGATAATAATAACCATCTACAACAGCGAGCTTTGCTCCTTTTGGAAGATATTGTCCTTTCAATGAATCATAAGCACCCGTAGTACCATCTTCATTAATATATGTAACTAAACGATGGGTTTGAGAAGTTGCACCAGTAGTATAATCAGTCATTGCAGGTCCTCTACCACCTTCATTCCAACCACCTTCATATTGATTAGCAGCAGTAGCTCCACCCCAATAAAAATCTTTCGGAAAACTCATATTACTCCTCTATTTAATAACTTTCATTACATCTTCTTTGGCAAAAGTTTTACCTTGTTTAATTTGAACTACATCTAAATAATCATTAGTATTAGTCACAACCATGATGACTTCAGAACTATAGCCTTCTTTTTCAATATTTTCTTTATCAAAAGAAACTAATTTATCACCAACATTAACCTTATCGCCCTGTTTTACATAAGTTGTAAAATACTTGCCTTGAAGATTAACAGTATTGACACCAATGTGTATTAACACTTCACAGCCTTCATCTGTTACTAAACCAATAGCATGACCTGTAGGAAATACAACTTTTACTTGCCCACTAACTGGAGAGTAAACTTCACCATTATTTGGTAAGATAACTACTCCTTTACCCGAAGCTTCACTAGCAAAAGAAGCATCTGTTGATTCAGTAATATCTTTAACTTCTCCATCTATTGGAGAGGTGATTGAAATGCCACCACTTTTTTTATTCTCTTTTTTATTTCCTGCTTGAATATTTGAACCATCTTCTTTATAGAAAATAAGGGTCAACAAAGTAGCAATTACAGCAGGTACTACCACTGCTAAAGCGATTGCTACAAATTGCATTGCAGAGCTATCATTTGGATTTATCAAACCAATAAGACCTATCAAGCCTAAGCCTGTATATGAATACATCTTCATATTAAATATTCCAACTACTAGACCAGAAGCAGCGCAGCCAACACAAAGTATGACTAACAATACTTTACGAGATATTATCATTCCATATAAACCTGGTTCAGAGACGCCCATTACAGCTGAAGCTATGGCTGGTGAACAAGCATTTTTTAACTCTTTATCTTTAGTTTTTGCTCTAAGGCCAAATAATACACCAGCAACTACGAATGTATTAAATATACTTGCAGCTAATAATGCACTAGGATTACCAGCTAATAGAGCATAAAACGCCATCATTGATACAACGCCATGAATTCCAAACATAACCAATATTGGAAAAATACCAGCAAAAATAACTGGTGCGATCAATGGTACTTTGACAAATAAGTAATCCATGGCAACCGCAATATAATTTCCAATAGTATTAGCTACTGGACCAATCACTATAAATGTAATAGGGAATGCAATCAACAAAGTAAGCATTGGTGTTAAAAAGCCATTAAGTGATTGTGGTAATTTTTGTTTAAAGAATTTATATATTGGAGTTGCAAGTAGTATTCCAAACAATACTGGTAAAAATGTCGAAGTATATGTAGCATTTACTGTTATGCCTAGTACATTTAAATCTACTCCTTGAATTGATGGATAAGTTAATGCTGTTCCAAACAAGAAGCCAAAATATGGATCTATTTCTAAATACTTAGCTATATTGTAACCCATGAATACTGGCATGCCATAGAAAATAGCATCTCCAGCGGCATTCAATAATAAATAGATACCACTTTCCATAGAAAGACCAAGCATAACAAATATAGTATTCAATCCTTTGATAATACCACAAGCACAGAGCAAATTAAGCGTTGGCCCCATTCCTGCATAGGTCAAGCCTAATGCCTTCTCAATAAAAGACTTCTTTTTTTCTTTTGTTTTGCTTTCTTCTACTTTTGTTTCACCAGAAATTCCTAAAACCTTACAAACTTCATCATAAACTTCAGGTACATGTTCGCCAATAACGACCATATACTCCCCAGCTGATTTAACTAAAGCAATCACTCCATTCAGTGATCTGATCCCTTCATCATCAGCCTTTGACTCATCTTTTAGTCTAAAACGTAGACGAGTGACGCAATGTATGACACTGTCAACATTAGCCTTTCCGCCAACAAGTTCAACAATGTCCTTAGCAAGTTGTGTGTACTTTTTACTCATTTTTTTACCTCCTATAAGTACAATCAGAGGTTTGGCCAACTTAATGTTACCATCCAATATAATCAACTGATATCATCAGTTATTATCATTGATATGCATGATCCTATGAATATGAATAGTTAAATATAATTTCTCTTCATCAGAAATATCATAATCATAATTCTTTTTGATCATACTAGCGATCTTTTCAACACATTGGTAAGAATTCTTATATTTTTCTTTAATGATCGCTAATAAACTACCATCTTCATTATTAGTATATATCTTCTTATATACCAATCTTTGAGCAAAAAACTTTAGATGTGTAATAAAACGATAGTAATAAACTGAATCAGTATTGAACTCCTCCCCAAAATGATATTTGACTACTTTAGTTATCGCTTGAACAATCTTAGTGATCTCAAGAGTTTCCTCAAGCTTAGAGTCTTCAGTCTCAGCATTAACAATATGTAGAGCAATGAACCCTGCCTCAGCCTCTTTTAATTCAACACCAGTTTGTTCTTTGATCTTTTCTAAGACCTTTAAGGCTATATTATATTCATTATTATAATAATTTTTTATCTCCCACAGCATCGTATTAGGCATATAGATACCCTGTTTAGCTCTTTCAATAGCCGTATAAATATGATCACATAAAGTTATATAAATAGTATCACTTAGTTTTTGACCAAGATTAAGTTTGATCATCTCGATGACTTTATCTGACAATTCAATGTATTCAAATGGTACAGAAGAAATTATCTCTTGAAATCTTTTATTGTATTGCTCATTTTTTAGTGTAAAGACTTGATTGATCTTTGATTCATCGATCACTTCTCCCACCTTTTTTGAAAAAGCAATTCCTCTACCACAAACAACTTCATCTATACCTTTTTCATCTTCAACGAACACAACGTTATTATTTAAGATCTTCTTAATGACCATAGACTTTCTCCCCTCTAATAAACAAAAAACCTGCTTAAAACATATAAACAGGTTTAGCTCACTTTCTGATTACTATCCGTGATTATCTTAGCAATTTCAACTACGTTATGTCAATAATTTTTGCGAAAAATGGCAAAATCTTTCTATTTTATCTATAATAAATGTGTGAGGTAACTTATGAACGAAAGATTAAATGTTTGTTTATTAAATGATTCATTTCCACCAACTATCGATGGTGTAGCTAATGCCGTATTCAATTACGCAAAGATCATCCAAGAAAACTATGGTAATGTACTTGTGGCCACTCCTGAATATCCTGATGTAGTGGATAACTATGATTTCTCCGTACTACGCTATGCTAGCATCGATACTACTAAACTTATCGGTTATAGGGCAGGTATCCCTTTTGATCTAAACTATCTAAATCAATTTAATGAAAACAATGTCGATATATTACATACCCATTGTCCTATTGCTTCAACTTTTTTAGCTCGTATCTTACGCAATAAAATCCATAAGCCTATTGTCTTTACTTACCATACTAAGTTTGATATCGACTTAGAAAGAGCTGTAGATTCTAAATTCATTCAGGAAGCAGCAATCAAATTATTAGTAGAAAACATCGAAGCATGTGATGATATCTGGGTTGTTTCCAAAGGAGCTGGTGAAAATTTAAAATCATTAGGTTTTAAAGGTAACTATACAGTTATGCATAATGGTGTTGATTTCACTAAGGGTAAGTCACCTGAAGAAAACATCAAAAAGATCAGAGAAAAATATGGCTTAGTTGATGGTATACCTACTTATCTATTTGTCGGTAGAATGATGTGGTATAAAGGATTAAGAATCATCATCGATGCTTTAAGGCAAAAAAAGACAGCAGGGCAAGACTTTAGAATGTTATTTGTTGGTGATGGTGGCGATATTGATGAAGTACGCCAATATGTTAAAGATAAAGAATTAGATGATAAATGTATCTTTGCTGGGGCCATCTCTGATAGACAAGCACTTAAAGATGTCTTTTCTAGTTGTGATATCTTCCTATTCCCTTCTACATTTGATACTAATGGTATTGTTGTCAGAGAAGCTGCTGCTGCTGGTTTAGGCACTATTCTAATAAAGGATAGTTGTGCTGCCGAAGATACAATTGACAATGTTAATGTCATTCAAATTGAAGAAAATGCTGATAGTTTAGCTAAAGTACTCATCGCAAATGGTGATGATGTTAATTTCTACCATAAAATTGGTGAGAATGCTCAAGAGCAGATCTACATTTCTTGGCAAGATGCTATTAAGAATGCTTATGAAAGATATCAACTTATCCTAAAAGATTATCAATACGAAGAAAAGCCTAGAAAGTATGCTGATGCACAAGATAACTTCTTTGCTTTATGGGCTCAATTATCAGAAGGTCTAGATAAAGCTAAAGAAAAACGTATATTATTAGAAGCAAAGAAAGTCGAAAGAAAACCACTTGATGAAGTCATCAATGATTTCATTGAGGAACAGCGACAAAAAGCTTTAGATAACTCAATCCGTTTCAATAACGATAAAGAAGAATTTAAAAAGAAGATAACTGATTATCTCGATCATTATCTATAGGATATAAGCCATGAATAAGCTAAAAAAGATTTATTGTCGTAGCTATCAATTTCTTTTTAAACTAGCAATACCACTTTTACCTTATCGTCAACCAAAGATATTAAACTCAATGGATGAGATATCTAATGTTATAAAAGAAAATAACTGTTCTCATCCTTTGATCGTCACTGGTAAAAGTTCTGTTAGATTAAAACTAGTAGAAAACTTAGAAAATATCTTACATAACGCTGAATTAGATTGCAGTGTGTTTTCTGATACCGTACCAAATCCAACAACTGATAATGTTAATCAAGCAGTTAAGATCTATAAAGAAAATAACTGCGATTGCATCATCGGTCTAGGTGGTGGCTCAGCAATGGATTGTGCTAAAGCCGTTGGAACTCAGATCGTATTACCTAATAAACCTTTATCAAAAATGAAAGGTGTTCTAAAGATCAGAAAGAGATTACCACTACTTATCGCTATACCTACAACTGCTGGCACTGGTAGTGAGACCACTGTAGCTTCAGTGATCGTAGATAGTCAAACAAGGCATAAATATGCTATCAGTGATTTCTGCCTTATTCCCGATTATGCTGTTCTTGATGAAAAGCTAACTGTTACTTTACCAAGCAAATTAACAGCTACTACTGGTATGGATGCTTTTACCCATGCTATTGAAGCTTATATAGGTAAGTCGTGTACAAATGAAACTAAAAAGTTATCGGAAGAAGCCATAAAGCTAATATTTGAGAATCTACCTATTGCTTATAACGAGCCAAATAACTTACAAGCAAGAAAAAATATGCTTATCGCTTCCTATAAAGCAGGATGTGCCTTCACTGTTTCGTATGTAGGCTATGTTCATGCCATTGCTCATTCATTAGGTGGCAAATATGATATTGGTCACGGTCTAGCTAATGCTGTTATATTACCATATGTATTAAATAGTTATGGTGATACAATAACTAATAAATTAGCCAAACTTTCTCATATTTGCAATTTCTGTAGTGAGACTACTTCGAATAAAAAAGCAGCTAAGATCTTCTTAGAAAAACTAACGCAACTTGAAAGGCAATTAAATATACCAACTCATATTGCCGAACTCAAGCAAGAAGACATTGAAACATTAGCAAAACAAGCAGATAAGGAAGCTAATCCTTTATATCCTGTACCATTACTTATGGACAATAAAGAGTTGGAAGAAATCTACAAACAATTATTACCAATTAGGAAATAATCAAAAACTGATACCTAAACTACATTAGTTTGGCAGCAAAACTGCTAACTACCGAATAATTCAGGTATCAGTTTTCATTTACTTTTCCGTTAAATCCTTAATTATAGAGTCTAACACTTTTGTATATTTTATTGCAGAAATTTCGAACACCTCATTCTGTTAACATAATAAACTTTTATATTTCCTCAACCCCTAAATTCTTCAAATACTTATAGGTTCCATCATAATATTCAGGTTGACGAGTCTTATCTTCCCAAAAGCCATTTATCTTGTTAGGGTTACCTTCTGGAACACAGATGATCATTCCAACTCTAGCACGCGTTAAAAGTACTCGATAAGCATTAAGCATATATTTTATCTTTTCCTGCTTAGTTTCAGTATCGCCCAATTGTTCTGTCCATTTTGATGTTTGCCTATTAAAAGTATAAAAATGCCAGTTACCATTCTCATATCTCATATCGGCATCCCATAAAACGCAAGTATAATCAAGTTCTAACCCTTGCACTTGAATTTCCGTGGCTGCATCTTCAAGATAATTTGATGATCTTATATCAGTTTTATCTTCTAAAAACCAATGAACAGCATCATCTTCATCTGATGGTAATACATGAACTGCCAATGGTTTAAATCTTGCCGCCTCTTTGGTAACCAAAACACCAGTGCGTTCAGTGCCTCTTGCATTCTCGCGTAACCACTTTCTTGCTTTACTCATATCTCTGGTCAAAAAGATTGGATACTTTTCTTTTATTTCTTCATAAAGCTCTTTGGCTTTTGAATCAAATACTAATAAGGCATGTACGAATGCTGATAATTTTTCTGCTCTATAGGAACGTAATGAAACAGCCAAATGGAGTTCATCAGAATAGATGACGTTGTCTTTGTTAGCTAATAATTCATTTACTTTCCCTTCAGCATATTCTTTTTCTGTTAGCTTAGGAGAAATATGGACTTCCCAATGAGGAAACTGCTCATTCAAAGCTTTGATCCATTCAGATATACCCGCTTCTCCAGTATTGATCTCCTGACCACCACCAACCAAGCATACTATAGTTGCCCAATCTTCTCTCTGATCAAGTGACCAAATAAGGAAAGCTGCTTCAGACATTGGAAAATTAGGAACTTTAAGCTTATTACCATAAGTCCCACCACGTTTTAGATATTCAGTTAATCTCTTATGTGTCCAAGAGCGTTGAGCCTCGTCAAAAATAGCAACGTGTTCTACCTCACCATAACCAGCACTTTCATTTTTTACTGCTTTTGTAGGATCAATTTCCAATACTCCATTTTCAACAGGATTTTTGATCTTTTTTAACATATTATCACGATAAACGTGAATCATCTGAATAGATTTCTTCACTTCACGTTTAGCATCAGACAATTTCTTCTTTTCATTTTTCTCCTTGGCTTTTTTGACATTATCTCTTGCTAGAGCTTCTGATAATACAGCAACTAGAGGTCCGTTTCCAGATAAGTAAACGGCTTCTTCATCTTTAATAGGATCATTATGTCCTTGATAAGTCTGCTTAATAGCTACATCTAATCCAACTAAAGTCTTTCCAGCGCCAGGGACTCCAGTAACAAAACAGATAGTTTTTTTCTGTTTTTCTTTACTATCCTTGATAACGTTTAATATATATGCAATAGTCCTATCCGTACAAACTTTATCAGCTTCATGTCTAGTAATATCTTCAACAGAATGATTTTCATATAAGGATCTAGCTGCTTCAATGATTGTTGGTGTAGGAGCATATGGACTTATCTCCCAATTTGGATCTATTGATGATTCATTAGGGTACTCCTTCAACACTTTATTAATTAATTCTAGAATGCCTTTTTTACCAACATATAATGGATTTAAAACTTTATCAGCATAACCAGAGCGTTGAACAACAGATGATGAATCAGCGTATTTGGTTGCGACAAGAATAGGAACAATTACTCTATTTTCGCTAAATTTATGGAAGTTGTTCAAATCTAAAGCATAATCAAGAACCTGATCAACATCAGATTCCAAAATATTTTTCTCTCCAACTTTAAACTCTAAACAGAAAATGATTCCTTTATATAAAAGCACAATATCTATACGCTTGCTAAGACGAGGTATATCATACTCAAAAATGATGCGACCATTCCTGTCATCAAAAGAAGATAACACATCTTTCATTATATTGATTTCTTCTTTCCAAGCTTCTCTAGTATTAGTATTTACTTCACCATGATAATTATCAATGAGTTTACCTAAAATTGACATATCAGATTCACTAAGAAAAGCAGTGAAACTATTTTGATATAAACTTCTATTACTGTTTTTCACAATGGTAAACTCCTTTCTGCACTTGTACATATTATATAATTTTCAATT
>CAVCVO010000072.1:0-10964 GCA_963606005.1 Anaerovoracaceae bacterium | reverse complement strand
CCTCTTAGTTGTTTACACTCTCAATAAATCCTGTATAGGAATCAAGACAAACATAATATTCTCTTGTTCCTATCTTTACAGTATATTCGTATAAGTAATAGCTTCTTTCAAAAGGAATAGTCCATACTAATTTTCTCTTATAAGCACTGATTGATGCTTTAGATGAAGATATGCCTAAGTTTTCTGTTATGTAGTTAATGACTGCCTCATCAGCATTATTTCTACCATAAGCCATATTCTCTTTAGCATAGCTACTTATCCTAAAGTAACCATAACCAAATAGACCAATAAGTAAGAATAAGATGACAAATAATGTTATGAAGAACCTCTTAACTTTCATGCCAAAAGTCACATGCTTATCACTATTTAATCTAGTCTTAGCGATCTTTCTAGCATTCATTACTGTTTCTTCAACATATTCTTTTTCTTGATCAGTTGCTGTATCGTTATGATACTTACTTACTAATTGTTCAAAATCCATAAGCTATCTCCCCTTTTTCTAATTAAAATACGAAATTACCCTCTTTAAATACTACTATCTCTTCACCATTTTCTTTGATACCAGTGACATTTAAGTCTCTTGTACCAAACATGAAGTCAACATGTTCATTAGAGCTATTAGCTCCTAATTGCTTAAGTTGTTCTTCATTCATTAAAGTGCCACCTTTGACATTTTCTGGATAAGAATCACCTAAGGCTAAATGACAAGAAGCATTCTCATCAAATAAAGTCTCATAATATAAGATATTGCTTAATGAGATAGGTGAATCATAAGAAATAAGAGCTACTTCTCCTAAATATCTACTTCCTTCATCAGTATCTAATATACCAGTTAAAACATCTTCACCAACTTCAGCATGATGCTCTACAACTTTACCATTTTCAAACTTTAATGAGAACTTATCAATGAGTTTACCATTATAGCTTAATGGTTTACTAGCATATACTACTCCAGAAGTTACTAGCTTATCAGGCATACAGAATACTTCTTCTGTTGGCATATTTGCTTCAAATACTGTTCCATCGATAGTTTCACTACTACCACCAACCCATACATGATCTTTAACTAGACCAACATATAAGTCAGTGCCTAAAGAATTAGTAAAATGTAACTTCTTAAAGTTATAGTTATTTAAAATCTCACAATGCTTCTTCAACTTAGCATCATGCTCTTGCCATAAAGTGATGGGATCATCATTCTCATTGACCTTAACAGTCTTTAAGATCTCAGCCCATAACTTATCATAAGCTTCTTGCTCATCTAACTCTGGGAATACTTTTTTAGCCCATGCTTTATTAGGTAAAGCAATGACACACCATTGACCATGATTAGCCATAGTATAGTGCATCAAGTCAGCAAACATCTTGCCTCTTGCTTTTTGAAATGCCTTCATCTTATTAGAATCTACATCAGCAAGTAATCCTGGGATATCACTAGCGATACTCAAATAACAACAACCATTGTCTTGAGCATATTTTCTTGCATCATATTGATATTGAGGAATGTCACATAAAGTTTCCGTAGAACAGTTAAGAAAATTCAAATGATTGATATCACTATCTGACCAATTGATGATGACTCTTTTAGCTTTAGCCTTATAAGCTTCTTCTACACAAAGTCTAACAAACTCATAATCCCTTACTTGAGCATTGATGACTAATAATTGATCTTCTTTAACTGCTACACCAATGTTCACAGCTAAAGAAGCATATTTTCTTAATATTTCTGTGTTCATCTTACTCCTCAGTAACTTCAGCAAATCTCATAGTATTTGTATTACCATGACCTGCATGCCAGCCAGCAGTGATGATATAAGTAGAACCTACAGGTAAGTTCATCTGTCTAGCTACTTGTGAAGCAGTGATATCATACAAATCACTATCAACGATATTTGGTGCATATACTGGTGTAACATTAGAATAGATAGCTAACTTACGACAAGTAGATAATGAGTTAGTAGCCGCAATGATCGGAGCACATGGTTTATACTTCATCAAACGCTTAGGAGTTCCACCTGTCTCAGTAAAGGCCATGATGGCACTAACATTTTGCATAGTCAAACAACTTTCAGCTACAGAGATACCGATAGCATCAGACATACTTCTTGTAGTATCATCGATAGCTTTATCAAGATAACGTTTATAGTTATAATTCTTTTCACATTCTTCAGCGATAGTAGCCATAGTCCTTACAGCTTCTACTGGATATTCACCACTAGCACTTTCAGCACTTAACATGATGCAGTCTGTACCATCAAAGATCGCATTAGCAACATCACTTGCCTCGGCTCTAGTAGGACGAGGATTAGATACCATGCTCTCTAACATATGAGTAGCAGTGATTACTGGTTTACCCATCTTATTAGCTACATTGATGATCCTCTTTTGATAGATAGGAACATATTGTAATGATACTTCAACACCTAAATCGCCTCTTGCTACCATTACGCCATCAGCAACCTTTAAGATCTCTTCTAAGTTATCATAACCTTCTTGGTTTTCAATCTTAGCGATGATCTCAATTTCAGGATGACCTTCTTCTTCTAAGATCTTTTTGATAGCTAAGACATCATCTGCTCTTCTTACAAAGCTAGCTGCCACAAAGTCAATACCATTTTGACAACCAAAACGGATATCTGAATCATCTTTTTCAGAAACAAATGGCATAGATAATTTAACATTAGGTACATTTACACCCTTCTTAGTAGAGATAGGTCCTGAGTTAAATACTTCACACATGAAGCCTTCATCATCTTTATCGATGACAGTCAAAGTTAACTTACCATCATTGATAAGTACTTTAGTTCCTTTTTGTACATCATCATATAATTCATCACAATTGATGTGGAATCTCTCTTTATTACCAACAACATTTTCTCTAACAACTTTTACCTTGTCACCCTTAACGAATTCAACCTTGTTGTTTTCCATTTCGCCAACACGCATCTCAGGTCCCTTAGTATCTAGCATGATACCGATATGACGACCTGTCTTGGCATTTATCTGCTTACAAGTTTTGATCTTTTTCAAATGTTCTTCATGAGAACCATGAGAGAAATTTAATCTAACAACATTCATTCCAGCTTCAGCTAACTTTGTCATCATTTCTTCGCTTTCACTAGCTGGACCAATAGTACATACAATCTTTGTTCTTCTTAACATATCTATATAACCTCCTAAGCAATCCTTTCAAATACATCCAATAGATCACTTTTATAAACTTTGTTCTTATCAATTGCTTCAATGATATCTTCACTTACGATCTTATCATCAACAATACCAACACAATGCCCATTAATGCCATTAGCCAATAGTTCAACAGCCTTATCACCTAATCTAGTAGCTAAAAGCCTATCTTCAGGTACTGGACTACCACCTCTTTGAATATGACCTAATACCGTAGCTCTACCAGTAAAGGTACTCATCTTAGTGATCTTATCAGCTAAAGCATAAACATCAATTAATTTCTCAGTAGCTATTACAATAGCGTGTCTGCCTTTCTTGACTTTATCAAGATGCAAGATCTTTGCTAAGGTTTCTTCTTCCCTAAAGTTATCTTCAGGAATGATTGCTACTTCAGCTCCAGTACAGATCGCTGAATATAAAGCTAAGTCACCACAATGATTACCCATGACTTCTACTACTGAACAGCGATGATGAGAAGCACTTGTATCCCTTAATTTATCTACTGCTTCAACAATAGTATTTAAAGCTGTATGGAAACCAATAGTATATTCGGTACCAGGACAATCGTTATCAATAGTACCAGGCATGCCTACAACAGATATACCTTTTTTGATAAGTGAATAGATACCTTTATAAGTACCATCACCACCAATAGCGATAAGTGAATCCATACCAACTGCTTGCATCTGCTTGATCGCAATATTCTGCACTTCATCATCTCTAAATTCTGGTAGTCTTGCGGTTCCTAAGAAAGTACCACCTCTTGCTAAAATGTCAGAAACACTAGTCCTATCTAATTTAACAAAATCACCATCTACCAAGCCCTTAAAGCCATCTCTGATACCATAAACTTCATATCCTCTAGCTAAGGCACTTCTAGTAACAGCTCTTATAGCTGCATTCATACCAGGTGCGTCGCCACCGCTAGTTAATACACCAATAATCTTACTCATAAACAATCATCTCCTATAATAACTTTCTGCGAGTGGTCCCACTGATAGGGACCTGTACAGAAAGTACTTTTATTCGCTCTATGATCCTGGCAGCTTTTACATCATCACCAGCGAAGGTCGCATCAGAAAATCTACTACTTAAATTTTCTAATGTACAATTACTTGAGAACATCGTTCTTCTGCCATTTTCCATACGATAATCTAATATTGGAAATAAGATGTCATCTCTGATCCAAGCTGTCGCATTCTCAGCCCCAATATCATCTAAGACAAGTAAATAAGCTCTACGCATCTTTTCTACTTTATCTTCTATATAATCTTTTTCAGTTATGTTATTTTTGATATCACTACATAATCTTGGCACATTGACAAAAGCCACTTTATAGCCTTGTTTTGCTATCGCATTAGTCAAACAAGACAATAAGTAAGTCTTACCAACTCCAAGATTTCCATGGAAATAAAGTCCAATTTTACTTTTCTTCTCTAACCACTTTTGACATAATAAATAAGCATCTTTATATTTCTGTGATTCGTTACTCAGATCAATATCTTTTAGATCATTCAATAAGTTATTATCCGAAAGATCACAGATAAGATAATTATCTTTATGAGCAAATAATTTATCATCTTGAATCTTATAGTCACAAGCAGAATAGATCAGATCACAATTTTCATCAAGATCATAATGATAACCAACGACATCCTTATGTGAGCACATATATAAGCCTTTGCAGTTCTTACAGAACTTATACTGTTCTAACCACTTATTAAATGATGTAAAATGATTACTAACATCACTTTCATTTAAAGAGCGTTGTTTCAATAACTGTTGAACATCCTTGTCTTCCAATAATTCATTTACAGCTTGTTTCTTACGTTCACTCATATTACCTAAAGAAATATTCAATTTTTCCATAACTACTCACCAAATAATTCCTTTCTGAGTTGAACAAGATCAACACTATCATCAGCTTCCATATCCTTAACATCATACTTAGCTTTCTTCTTCGCTTTAGTAGGCTCTTTTTCTATCTGCTCTTTAGCCTTTTCTACTGTATCAATACCTTGTCTGATCCAGGTAGTAGCGATCTTTTCAACATAAGATCTCGTTAGTCTACCTTCCGTAACTTTTAAGACATATTCAATTAAAATATTAATGACTTCAATATCCATCTTTAATTCTGTTTGAAGATACTCTAAAAGTTTCTTATCAGCTGAAGAAACAGGTATATTTTGTTTACGATATAAAAATTCAACTGGTGGTAAAGAATAATCAGTTTCTTTCTCACTAGTCAAAACAGACTTTTCATTTATGGCTTTAACACGTAACTTTTCAAGATCTAAAAGATCATTATCATTATCAATACTACGAGCAACAAGAGTTACCATCTTATCAGCAGGGATACTAAAAATAGTAGCAATCTGACCTATCGCCTTTAAATTATCTTCACTTCTATATTTATGTGGGAATAATAAAGAAGACTTATCACATTCTCTTAAGAATAGCTCATAATCAAAAGTGATCTTGATATCATCATCATATAATTTCTTCTTACCATTCTGATAAACAGTCTCAGAATCTTCATCCCAAGATTCCATTGTGCTCATATCAAACTTATGCGTCAAGTTCTCATAACCCTTAGTAGATATCTTCTTATTAACATATCTACTTAAAGAGATATCATTCTGCTCTTTCCCAACTTTCTGTAAATAAAGCCTAGAGTAAATATCATTATTAACAAACTCATTGATACTAGAAGGGCCATTGATCTTAAAAATATAAGTCTTATCCTTCTTAAAAGTACTTATAAGTGAATATCTCTCTAAAGTGATGATCTCTTGCTCCAAGTCATTGATATCTAAAGAAGTCAAGATACACAATCTCTTTAACTCAGTCATAATTGGCTTCTTACTTTCCGCAACAAGCAAGCCAAAAAGCATATAAGCATCCTTACCGATCAAAGGAAGATAAAAGATGGATATAACATCTTGATATCCTTGATCCAATGGCTGTTCTAATGTTGCAATATAATAATCATTACCAATCATGTCTGCTCCTTGAGTGGTCAACCAACTTTTACCACTATAAACTATTTTAGCATATCCATCAAGAAAGAGATAAAAAATGCGAACATTAACAAGTTAAAAATGTTTGAAAATTCACATTCAAACCCTTACAATTTCAAATTCATTTCTTAGCTATCTTTCCAACTTGTTACAAAACATTTCCAAAAGTAAACCGCAAGTTTAATTCGCTCAAAATCGCTTGAATGAAAAAATATTATGACTTAAAATTAAGATGTAATAAGAAAATGTTCTAATTTAATTGAAAGGTGGTGTTCTTATGAAAAAAAATATATTACTACCAATAGGAGTAGACAATTTCAGTCAATTACGCAATGAAGATTATTATTACATTGATAAAACTGGATGGATCAGTGATCTTCTTAATAATAGAGGATTAGTAAATCTTTTTACTCGCCCACGCCGTTTTGGAAAATCATTAAACATGAGTATGTTGCAATCTTTCTTTGAAATTGGTACAGATAAACGCTTATTTAATGGATTAGCAGTCAGCCATGAAAAAGAGTTCTGTGAAAAATACATGGGTCAGTATCCTGTTGTATTTATTTCACTCAAAGATGTAGATGGTTCTACATTTGAAGCCGCCTACGATCAACTGAGAGAAATAATTCGTACAGAGGCATCACGATTAGATGTTATAAGCGATAGTCCTAAGATCAAAGATTTTGAACTAAATTCATATCGTAGAATCGTAAACGAAGAAGACAATGTTACAGACATAAAAAACAGTCTCAAAATGCTTAGCCGACTTTTAGAAAAACATTATGGTAAGAAGGTCATCATCTTAATAGATGAATATGATGTACCTTTAGATAAAGCATATACCAATGGCTATTATCCACAAATGATTGAAATAATTCGCGCGTTATATGGTTCTTCTCTAAAATCAAATAATAGTCTATTCTTTGCAGTACTTACTGGCTGTTTAAGAATATCAAAAGAGAGTATCTTTACTGGTCTTAATAATCTTAAAGTTCGTTCGATAACTGACCCTCAGTATGATGAATATTTCGGTTTTACTGATGAAGAAGTTAAAAAGATTTTAACCGATTGCAATCTTGAAGACCACTATAAAGAGATACAACAATGGTATGATGGCTATTTGTTTGGAGAACAAAAAGTATATTGTCCTTGGGATGTGATTAGCTATTGTGATGATCTATTATCAAGTACTGCTTCTGAGCCTCAAGCCTATTGGCTTCACACAAGTGGAAACAAGATCATTCAGAAATTGATCAACAAAACTGATAGTCGAACAACAAAGGCCGATGTTGAAAAACTTATCGCTGGAGGAACCGTCGCTAAACAGATTAACGAGCAACTTACTCATAGCGAAATTGATGACAACATCAATAATATTTGGAGTCTACTTTATATGACAGGTTATTTAACACTTGTTAAACGACCAAGCGAAGGAATATACACTTTGCGTATTCCTAATCAAGAGATCATTCAAGTTTTCAAACAACAAGTACTGGACTGGTTTAACAACCAAATTGTTCAAGATGTTTCTCAACTAGAAAAAATATATACTGCCTTTGAAAAAGGAGATGCTGATACTATTTCTACTTATTTGAATGAAAAACTAAGTTTAGCGACTAGTTACTATGATGCAAAAGAGTCTTTCTATCATGGCTTTCTATTTGGTTTGTTAGACAAAACTAATAGATGGGCAACAACTTCTAATAAAGAGTTTGGAAATGGGAGACCTGATTTAGTACTTGAAAAAGTTGATCAAGAATTGGGAATTGTGATCGAGGTTAAGGTAGTTAAAGATTTCGACAAACTTGATGCTGCATGTAACGCAGCTATAAAACAAATCGAAGATAAAGACTACACAGCAAATCTACGTGAACACAATGACAAAAAAATACTTGCATATGGAATTGCATTCTGCGGTAAAAAGTGCAAGATAATTGTTAAAGAAATGAAATAGCTCCAAGTATATGTTAAACTTGGAGTTTTTTTATGCTTTCTAAATTATCCTAATATATTTTTTATCATCTTTTTTGTATTAACTTTCAACTGTTCTAGATCAGCATCATTATTGATACAATAATCAGCTAATTGTTTCTTTTCTTCAGCTGGTAATTGTTTATCTAGTCTTTCTTTTATCTGATCTTTACTCATATGACGATCTTTTTCTAATCTTTCATAAAGTTTATCAGTTGGCGTAAATACTGCTACATTATAATCAAAGTATTTATCCCATTTACTTTCAAATAGTAATGGTACCTCTATTACTAATAGTATTTCTTTGTTATTAGTTTCAATGAATTTAGATACTTCTTTGAAAATCATTTCATGTAAATACTTTTCAGCAGCTTTACCTTGTTCACTATTAGTAAAAATATGTTTAGATAATGCTTCTTTACAAAATGGCTCTTCTAAGATCTTAGATAGTTCTTCTTTTACTTCCTCTTTCTGTAATAATTCTCTATTTATCTCATCACAACTTATAGTCTTATAACCTTCTTCAGCTAATAATTTAGTAACAGTACTTTTACCAGATCCAATTGAGCCAGTGATAGCTAAAGTTATTGGCCTTTCTTTTTGACAAGTAGGACAATAGTAAGTACTTCTACCATTAACTTTAACTCTTACTATCTCACTATTACATTTATAACAAGTCCCATCATCTCTACTATGGACCATTAGATATTGTTGAAACAAACCAGTAACACCTAGTGAAGAAGTATAACTTCTAATGGTAGTCCCACCTTGCTTTATCGCTTCTTTTAATATTTCTCTAGTTGCAGAAACTATCTTATCATAATCATTTTCACTAATAAATCGAGCTTCTACTAAAGGATTAATACCAGCTTTAAACAAGATCTCATCAGCATAGATATTACCAATACCAGTGATCATTGATTGGTCTAATAGTTGAGTTTTTATTTTAGTCTTATTATTTTTATTAAACTTTTTTAAATAATTTCCTGTTAGTCTTTCATCAAATGGTTCATAACCTAATTTATCTAAACAAGAATAATCTTCATCTTTTTTATACAACCACATCCTACCAAACTTTCTTACATCGTTATAGTGTAGTTGTTTATCATCTAGATAAAAAATGATGTGAGTATGTTTATCTTTTCCTTTATATTCTTTAGGATAAACATAAAACTTACCTTCCATCCTTAAATGCACGATCAAAGTATATTCATCTAGGATGAATAAAAGATACTTTCCTCTTCTTTCAAACTTTCTAAAATGTTGTCCTTTTAATTCACTAACAAAACTATCTTGATCAATCTCTATCATCTTTTCATAAAAGACTTTAACATCTTCTATTTGTTGATCCTTTATTTGATGTTCTAACGTTCTTAAGACAGTTTCTACTTCTGGTAATTCAGGCATCTACTTCACCTCTAACCAAGTATTACCACAAGTTGCTTGAGCTACAAGTGGTACAGATAACTTCATAGCATTTTCCATTTCTTCTGTTACGATCTTCATCGCTTCTTCTTTTTCTTCTAAAGGAACATTCAAGATGAGTTCATCATGGATCTGTAAGATCAATTTAGACTTCATATTCTGTTTTTTTAAACGGTTATAAACATTTATCATCGCTACTTTTATTAAGTCAGCAGCACTACCCTGTACTGGAGCATTCATAGCTGCTCTTTTACCAAATTCTTTTAAGTTACGATTGCTGCTTCTTATCTCAGGTATCTCTCTTCTTCTATTAAGAATCGTAGTCACATAGCCTTTTAATTCACATTCTCTTATTGATTCATCCATGAATTTCTTAATATTAGGATACTTTTCAAAATAAGATTTAATGAAATCACTAGCTTGCTGTACAGAGATATTTAATCTTTCTGATAAGCCATAGTTAGTCATACCATAATCAATGCCAAAGTTGATCGCTTTAGCTTGTCTTCTCATTAATGGAGTTACTTCTTCTTTACTAACTCCAAAGATATCCATAGCTGTCTTAGTATGAGCATCTAGGCCATTCTTAAAGGCTTCAATAAGTGGTTTCTCATCAGCTAAATGAGCTAGCATCCTTAACTCAACTTGAGAGTAGTCTGCTCCTACAAGTACACAATTCTCTTCTGGAATAAAGGCTTCTCTGACTAAAGCAGCCTCTTCATTACGAACAGAGATATTCTGCAAATTAGGATCGCTAGAAGAAAGCCTTCCTGTTTCAGTGATGCATTGATTGAATACGGTATGGATCTTACCATCTTTTTGGATATATTTTTTCAAACCTTCAGCATAAGTTGAATATAACTTAGCATATTTACGATATTGAATTATCTCATCTATGATCGGATGTTTATCACTTAACTTCTGTAAAACTTTGATATCGGTACTCCTCTTAGTAGATTTAGCTAATTTAAGATCATCATAAATGACCTCAGCTAATTGCTTAGGCGAATTGATATTAAACTCTTTATCAGCTAATTGATAGATATGTCTTTGATAAAAGTCCATCTTATCTTTCGTTTCTACACTTATCTTATCTAAGATCTTTTCATCACAGACTACACCTGTCTCTTCCATTGAAGTCAATACTTCAACAAGTGGCAATTCCACTTTCCAATAAAGATCACTCATCTTCTTCTCATTTAATTCTTTTTCAATCTTATCTTTCAAGAATAACAATCTACTAGCATATTTAGTCGCATTACTTTTTTCTAATGAGAACAAATCTAATTGTTGTTCACTTACTGGTAAATGATATTTGACACATAAGTCATCAACAGTTTTGATCTTACTATCACATAAGAA
>CAVCVO010000071.1:0-13928 GCA_963606005.1 Anaerovoracaceae bacterium | reverse complement strand
CTTATTTAAGAAGTGAAGATACTAATAAATATAAGCCTAATGAAAGAATGTTAGAATTTGAAAGACAGAATAAGAATCTAACTAAGTCGAGAAGTGATCTTTATAAAGACTTACAAGGGAAAAATAACTGACGTAAACAAAAAGCACTTTGCGTGCTTTTTAAATTGGAAATGTTACAGGACAAACTACTTCTAATTTTTCATTAGTAATAGGATGAGTTAAGGCAATTGAGCAAGAATGTAACATTAATCTTTCTGCTAGTATGTTGCCATAGATAGTATCACCAACTATTGGATGAGAGATAGAGGCTAAGTGTACTCTTATCTGATGAGTCCTACCTGTCTTTAGTTTACATTTTACTAAAGTGTTCTTGCCGAATCTTTTTAGTGGTTCTACTTGAGTGATTGCTTCTTTGCCAGTAGAAGAGATGACGTAACGATTATTGTGATGACGATCAGAGCCGATTGGTTTATTGATGGTCATCTTTTTGCTTATGTTACCACTAGCAAGAGCGAGATAAGTTCTTTGAATCTTTTTTTCTTGTAACATCTTATCTAATAATGGTAATAAGTAAGCTTGTTTACAATAGAGTATAGCTCCTGAGGTGTCTTTATCTAGTCTATGGACATGATAGACTTTATGTCTTTGATTAGTTGATCTATAGTAGTAAGCTACATAGTTGTCTAAGGCATCAGTTGAATTATCATCATGAATGATGACTCCGATTGGTTTATTAACAATTAGTAAATAATCATCTTCATATAAGATATCTAAGTTAAAATATGTTTCTTCTATATCATTAGTTTCATCTTTGATGATATCAATATCTATAATGTCATTTTTATTTAATAGGATGTTTTCTTTTACTTGTTTGTTATTTACTTTGATCCTATTTTCTTGTTTTAAAAGATAGACTGTCTTTTTGGAACAGAATAGGTTGTTTAATAGTTCATCTAAATATATCTCTTCTTTAATGTATCTATGCATGACTATAGTATACATCACATAATATTACAAAATCTAAATACTTTTATTATGTTTAAAAAAATATTATAATTATTTTAGGAAAGGCGGTGCGTATCATGGTAACAAAGAAACAGATCGCATTTAAATATAACCTTATCATTGGCTTACTAGTAGCTATCTTTTTAATAAGTGGCTCTTTTGTTGCTTATTATTTCATTCAATCGGGCAAAGCTCAAAATGACATTAAGATCTTACGTAATCAGATTGAAAGACCTTCAGAGGATGATTCTTCTGATACTGAGTTGACTGAACAATCTGATGAGAAAAAATTAGCTTCTTACCAAAAACTATATGAACAGAATAACGATATGGTCGGATGGATCCATATTGATGATACTAGTATTGATTATCCGGTAATGCAGACTAAAACAGTTAAAGACTATTATCTATATAAGAACTTTAATGAAGAGTATTCTGTAGGTGGTTTACCTTATGTACAAGAAAATTGTGATGTATTTACTCCAACAGATAATGTCATCATCCATGGTCACCACCGTGCTGATGGGACAATGTTTGCGGCATTAACTAAATATAAGGATAAGTCTTTCTTTGAAAATCATCAGATCATTGAGTTTGATACGATCAAACAATGTCATAAGTATCAGATCATCGCAGTATTTGTGGTACAAGTAAATACTGGTAATGATGTATTCCCTTATTATGAGTTTGCTAGTGCTTCAAGTAGTAGTGAGTTTAATGAATATGTAAGTAATTGTAAGTATTATTCTTTGTATGATACAGGCTATACTGCTTCTTATGGTGATAAGCTATTAACTTTATCTACTTGTGATTATTCAACTGATGAAGGTAGATTTGTTGTTGTAGCTAAAAGAATTGATTAATTAAAAAAAGACCTCATTATTTAGTCTTTAGTAAGATGATAGTTATTATCGTTAAAACGATGATAACGATCGATAAAAGAGACATGTACAATGAGGTTTTCTTTTGGCTTTGATCAGTATCGAGTAATGATTTTTTTAATCGGATATTGATGAAAGTAGTGAATATAAATAAGATGATACATATTACAAGTAATGTTATTTTTAATCCTTTATCCATAATTGCCTCCCAAAGATAATTATAACATAACTTAGGGATTGATCGTGGTTAGAGATACTGTACTATTAGAGGGGAAAGGGAAAATTTCAAAGTAAAAAAGTTCGTAAATAATTGATAGTTAAAAACAAATAAACTATAATAGTAGCGAAAGCGAGGAAAATGCTCTTATATGAAAAAATTATTAGTTGTTCTATTAAGTGCAATGATGGTCTTATCAATGGTTGGCTGTTCTAGTAAAGAAGAGACTGCAGACACTACTATTGATAAATTGGTCGTTTCTTTTGTTCCTTCAAAAGATTCAGACGTTATTTTACAAGCTGCTAATGGCGATCCTGAAAAAGGATATCGTTCATTATCTCAAATCATCATCGATGGTTTAGCTTCAAGAGGCTTTACTGTTAATGAAGTTGAAGTTAGTGTTGGTACTAGCTATGCAGCAGTAGGTGAAGGTATGGTTTCAGGAACTATCGATATCGGATTAATTCCTGCATCAACTTACATCTTATATTCTGATGGTGTTCAATTATTAGTTGAAGCTTTACGTTATGGTGTTGCTGGTGAAGACGGTAACGTTATCGATCCAAAAGATGGTATCGCTCCTTGGAACGCAGGCAAGACTCAAGATGCTGAAGGTATGGCTACTGGTTATGCTTCATTGATCTATGTTAATATCGAAACTGAGAAGGGTAAAGATTTATATGACAAGGCATGCAATGGTACATTAACTTGGGAAGATGTTGATAGCGCTACTTGGTATGTATGTTCTTCAACTTCAAGTGCTGGTTATGTTTACCCAAGCTTATGGTTAAACAGCAACTTCGGTTCTGAAGGAAATAAGAAGACTGTTGCTTCATTATCTAACGTTATTCCTGATGGAAGCTACGCTAATATGATGGAATCATTATTAACTGGTGGTTGTGATATCACTGTTGGTTACGCTGATGTTCGTAAAGATGCTGCATCAACTACAGCATTCGAAGCTGCTTATCCTGAATTAGCTGCAGAAGGCAAGACTGTTTGGGATATCGTTAAGGTTATCGCTGTTTCTGATTACATCATGAACGATACTGTATCAGTTGCTAAACAAGAAGTTGATGAAAAGATGACTCCTGAATTAGTTGCTGCTTTACAAGAAGTATTCATTGAAATGGGTAATACAGAAGAAGGTAGAGCTGCTGTTAAGCCATATAGCCATATGGGTTACCAAATCGGTTCTGACTCTGATTACGATTCAACTCGTGAAGCTAACGCTTTATTCAACTAATTTATAGTTAGTTAAGAAAAAATCAATGAGAGTGCATTTGGTGCATTTGCACAATACAAATGTGCTCTCTTTTTTAAAATGAAATGGTAGGATCCCAATTATGATTAAATTTGAACACGTAGATAAAGTGTATTCGAACGGCACAAAGGCCTTGGACGATGTTTGTTTACAGATCGAACAAGGGGAGTTTGTGGCAGTTATCGGATTATCTGGTGCAGGTAAGTCAACTCTTATCAGAACTGTTAATAAGATGATCGATATAACTGGTGGAAAATTAACTGTAAACGATATTGACGTCTCTAAATTGGAAGGAAAGAAGTTGAGAAACTTCAGAAGAAAGATCGGTATGGTATTCCAGTCTTTCAACTTGGTCATGAGGACCACAGTTATTAATAACGTTTTATCAGCAAGAGTTGCTGATATGTCATTCATTAGAACATTACTTGGCTTATATTCTAAGCAAGATAAGATAAAAGCTTTGGAGGCTCTTGATAAAGTAGGCATTTTAGATAAAGCTTACAGTAGAGCTGACCAATTATCAGGTGGACAACAACAACGTGTTGCCTTAGCTCGTACATTAGCTCAAGATCCAGAGATCATCTTAGCTGATGAACCTGTTGCTGCTCTTGACCCAGTCATGGCAGATGTAGTCATGGAGGACTTTAAGAGGATCAATCGTGATATGAACATCACTGTTGTCATCAATATCCACCATGTTGACTTAGCATTACAATATGCTGATAGGATCGTTGGTATCAATGCTGGTAAGATCGTTTATGATGGACCAAAAGAAAATGTTACTAACGATGTATTAAAGATGATCTATGGTCGTGAATTGACTGATGATGATCTGATGAAGGAGAACAAGAATGCTTAAGGATATTCTGAGTATTTTTTATCCTCAAACTTATGAACTATCAAATGGTAAGACGATAAAAGAAAAGTTTAATCCTGCTCCATATATAACTATCGTAGTGATCATCTTCGTGATCATCTGTGCAAAAGTAACGAATGTTGATATTTCAAGTCTTATTGCTCGTAATAAGCAATTCTGGAAATTAGTTCATGATATGTTCCCACCTAATTGGAGTTTCTGGTCAGATATGAAAAAGCCAATGCTAGATACGATCATCATGTCTATCATTGGTACAGTATTAGGTTGTGCTATCGCTTTACCTATGAGTTTCTATTTATCAGCTAACTTTAAGTTAAATAAGACATATTTAGCTATTCATAGAGGTTTACTAAGCTTGCTTAGAACTTTACCAACATTAGTTTATGCACAATTATTATCAATCGTTATTGGAACAGGAACATTAGCTGGTACTATTTCAATCGTTATATTTACTTATACGATCTGTGTTAAGATGCTTTATGAACAGATTGAAACTATCGATATGGGTCCTTATGAAGCATTAGAGTCTACAGGTGCTAGTAGAGTTAAGTGTATGATGAAAGCTGCTTATCCACAAGTTAGAGGTTATTTTTGGAGCACTGTCTTATATTGTTTTGAGACAAATGTTAGAAGTGCCGCTATCTTAGGTTATGTTGGTGCCGGAGGAATCGGTGTACAGATCAACGAACAGTTGACTTGGAGAAGATATGGTAATACAGGTTTGATGGTACTTGTATTAGTAATAACAGTAGTTGTTATCGAGACTATCTCTCGTAGATTAAGAAGAAAGTTGGTTCAAGGATGACAAATAAGAATTTGACTATTGATGAACAATTAAAGAAGTATCCTCATGTTTGGCCAAAGTTTGTTGTTACGATCGTAGCTATCGTTGCTTTGTATCTGTTAATGACTGTTACCATCACATTTAAGGGAGTCAATCCTAAAGGTGTATCAATTGCGATCAATGCTTTTAAGGGATTATTTACTCCTTCAATCAGTTTGATTACTAACTTGACTGAATATGGCTTGTTATACATGCTCTTTGAAACATTAGCTATCGCTTTCTTAGGTACAATATTTGGACTTATCATCTCATTACCTTTAGCTTTCTTAGCTAGCCGTAATGTTTGCCCTAAATGGGTCAATTCGATCGTACTTACGATTATCAGTATCATCAGAGCTTTCCCATCATTCATGTTGGGTATCATGTTCGTTAAATCTATCGGACCTGGTGCGTTCGCTGGTGTATTATCTATGACCGTTGGTTCAGTTGGTATGTTATCAAAACTAATGATAGAAGCTATTGAAGATCTAAATCCTGGTATCACTGAAGCACTTGATGCTGCTGGTTGTTCTACATTTGAAAAGATCAGATATGGTATCATTCCACAATTAAGTTCTAATATTGTTTCAATCGTTTTATATAGACTTGATATCAATGTTAAGAATGCTACTATTTTAGGTATTGTTCAAGCTGGTGGTATTGGTGCTCAATTGATCTTTGCGATCAATGCTCGTAGATGGAACGATTGTGGTGCTATGTTATTAGGTATCATTGTCATGACTTTACTATTAGAGTGGTTCTCTACTAGTGTAAGAAGAAAATTGACAGGAAGTAAAAACTAAGGACGTCTATCGTCCTTTTTTATAGAAAGGTTTTATGGCAAAATTATATTTTAAGTTTGGAGCAATGGGTTCAAGTAAGACCGCTAATGCATTGATGACTAAATTTAATTATGAAGAAAAAGGTAAGAAAGTTTGGCTCATCAAACCAGCATTAGATGATCGAGATGGTCAAGATATCTTACGTAGTAGGATCGGCTTAGAAGCAAAAGCAGTAGTCATTCAACAAAATGATGATATCTTAGAAAAGATACCTGAAGAAGTAGATGTGGTCATCTGTGATGAATGTCAATTCTTAACAGAAGATCAAGTAGATCAATTAAGGATAGTAGTTTCGGAAAAGAATATACCAGTCTTATGCTTTGGCTTAAGAGCTGACTTCATGACTCATTTGTTCCCTGGTAGTAAAAGATTATTTGAATTAGCTGATAGTATCACTGAGATCAAATCAATCTGTAAGTGTGGTGCTAAAGCAATCGTTAATGCTAGATTTGATGCAACAGGGCATGTTTGTACTGGGGGAGAGCAAGTTGTTATTGGTGGCAATGATGTCTATGAGGGAATGTGCTATAGTTGCTGGCATAAGATGATCGTTGAAAATAAAACAAGAGATGAAATGTAAAAAAAAGAAAGAGCGTATTATGGCACGCTCTTCTTTTTATAAAGGGGGATAAATATTCGAAATAGAAAGGAGAATATTTGCAAGCATCTTTCTTTATCTGCTTGCACTTATATGATACAAAATAACCTACGCGTAATTATGTAATGCTTGTGTGAAATAATGTGATTATTAAACAAAGAAAAATGTGTCTTAATATGGTAAAATTGTAGTGGTGATCAAACGATGAATGTTTATGATTGGGACAAAACGATAGTTCCTTTTGATAGTACTGCTAAATTTTATTTTTATTGTTTAAAGAAAGATTTAAGTTTATTAAAACATCTGCCTTATCAATTAAAAGGCTTTATTCTTTACTTTTTTAAGAAGATCGATAAGACAGAAATGAAAAGTTACTTATATGTCTTTGTGCCTACTATCAAAGATATTGAAGCTAGAGTCAATAAGTTTTGGCAAGAAAATATCCAATATGTCAATGATTGGTATAAGAAACAACAAAGACAAGACGATATCGTCATCAGTGCTTCGCCTTATTTCTTGATAAAACCTGCTTGTGACTTATTGGATATCAAAACATTATTTGCTTCCCAAGTTGATAGTAAAACAGGAAAAGTCTTATCAAAGAATTGTTCTTCCCAAGAAAAGGTCAATGTCTTCTTACAAGCTGGTTATAAGAAAGAAGAGGTAGAAGAGTTCTATTCTGATTCTTACAATGATCGCTATTTTGCTTCGATTGCTAAGCAAGCCTATCTAGTAAAAGGACAAGAGTTAAAAAAGTGGGATAAGTTTTAGGAGTTTTCTTTTTTGAGAAGTAATATATAGTATGGATATAGAAAAGATTGAAGTAAAAGAGAAATATGTCAAGATAGTATGTGTTGATGAAACTGACAAGCTGACTTTTAAGATCGCAATTGATGATTATCTTAAGGAAAGATATAATGTTGATCAAAAGTTGAGTGATGAGCAATTAGATAAATTACAACATTATCATCGTTATTATTATTGTTTCACTAGATGTTTAAATAAGTTAAATAGTCGTGATTATACTGTTAAAGAGATCGAAACTTATCTAAAAAAATATGGTGATCTTTCACAAAATGAAAAGCAAGAGATCATAAATGATCTGTGCTCTTATGGTTATCTGCAAGATGAGTCAGTAGCTGAAAGTCAGTTGTATATTGATCAATATCATCTTGTTGGTAAGAAAAATAGTGCGAGAGAATTAAAAAAAAGAGGAGTAGATAAAGAGGTCATTGAAGAAGTATTGTCACAAGTTGATGAAAGCGAAGAAAAACAAAGAGCAATTCAAAAAGGTCAACAGTTATTAAAGGGCTGTAAAGATAAGTCTTATAAAGAAACTATCTATTACATAAAGAATAAGTTAATGTTAGCTGGCTTTAGTGATGTTAATGAAGTCATTGAACAGTTAGATATTGTGTTTGATCAAGAAAAAGAAGAAAGATTATTAGAAAATCAATTTAAGAAGCTCAAAAAGAAATATGAAAAGAAATATAGTGGTAAAGCATTGTATAATGCTTACTATCAATATTTAGCCAATAAAGGATTTGAAAGTAGTATGATAACCACTAAGTTATCTAAGGAGGAAGAACAAAATGAAGATAAGTGAATTTACTAGTCCGCAGAGCATTAATATGCCATTATTAGTTACTCAAGTTAAAGCTGGTGTGACAAACTCGGGAGCACCTTATCTCTCGATCAACTTTAGAGATAACTCAGGTACCATTGAAGGCAAGATGTGGGATGTCAAAGAGAAAGACAATCAACTGATAAAACAAGGTAAAGTCTTAAATGTCAAAGCTGATGTCATCAATTATCGTGGTTCTTTACAATTAAAGGTCATGGATTGTAGTGAACCTTTGACAGAGGTAGATATTAAAGATTTCGTAATGACTGGTCCTTACAGCGAAGAGACTTTAAGAAAATATATTTCAGAAGAGATCAATAAGATTGAAAATAGGGATATCTTTAGGATCGTTAGTGATATCTATCGTACTTATGATAAAGAAATTTATTTTAGTGCAGCAGCTGTTAAAAATCATCATGAATATATTGGTGGTTTAGCTACTCATGTTTATAGTATGTTGCATCTAGCAGAGATGGTCTGTGTTAATTATCCTTACCTAAATCATGATCTTTTAGTTGGTGGGGTATTGTTACATGATATTGGTAAAGTTGTGGAATTAAAGACGGGACCAGTTAGTGAATATACTGTTGAAGGTAACCTTATCGGTCATATTTCTATCTCTCAGACTTTGATCAAGGAAAGTGCAGATCGATTAAATATTGATTCTGAGGAAGTGTTATTATTAAGACATATGGTCTTAGCCCATCATGGTCAACACGAGTATGGTTCCCCAGTTTTACCTATGACCATTGAAGCAGAAGCTTTACATTTTATCGATGATATCGATGCAAAGATGTCAATGATCGAAAGAGAATTAAAGAATATCCCAACTAAGAGTTTTACAAGTAGGATATTTGCTTTAGACAATCGAAGTTTTTATAAACATGATATTTAAATATGAAATTAGTTAATAGAGAACAGTTTTTAGATCTGATAGAAAAAGATAGTCAAAAGAATCATTACGATAAAGCTAACTTATTATTGTCAGCTGCTTTAGGCATGTTTGAAGAGATAACAAAAAATAAGATAGATGAAGTTCTTATCGTTTGTGGCAATAATGCTAGTGGTGATATTGGCTTACTTTTAGCTGATCTGTTAGTCAAGAAGAGTTCCGTAAGAGTAGAGATTGCTCATTTCACTATTGAAAATAGTAAATATCAGAAAAAGATCGAAGAAGATAACATCTTTGTTTATTCCTCTTTAAGAGATATCAAAAGAGTAGTTGAACGAGCTAATTATATTGTTGATTGTATCGCTGGTAGTGAACAAAAAGAAAGAATTGCTTATCCTTATGATTTGTTTATCGAGTGGATCAATAATAGTGGGGCTTTTGTTTTAAGTTGTGATGTACCTTCAGGATTAGATGTTGATAATGGGGCAGTGTTAGGAGCATGTGTACAAGCTAATGAGAGCTTCTGTTTACAGTTACCTAAGTTAGGCATGTATCTTTACCCGGGAAATACTTATTGTGGCAAGATCATTTTAGAAAATATTGGTATCAGCCAAGAAAGTATTGAAAACTTATTATGTCAACATCATATAAGTGAATATAATGATATTAAGAAAAAGTTACCAGTTAGAGTTGCTCATTCTCATAAGGGCACTTATGGTAAAGTATTACTAGTCGCAGGACATGAAAATACTGTTGGCGCTTCTGTTTTGTGTGGTAAGACGATCATGAAAACGGGAGCTGGTCTATTGACTATCTTATCTTATAAAGAAGTCATTGATGTCTATAAAGTCTCCTTACCTGAAGCGATGACGATAACATTAGAGGATAACATCATTTATCAATTAGAACATTTTGATTTTTCGAGATTTGATCTTATTGTTATCGGCCCAGGTTTATCACGGGATAAAAAGACAGAGATTTTATTACAATATGTTTTAAGGACAGATAAGAATGTTCTCATTGATGCTGATGGCTTGTACTATTTAAAAAATAACTTAGAGTTATTAAAAAGGGATAAGTTAACTGTCATCACACCACATTTAGTGGAATATCAAAGGATCTTTGATTATGATGCTAGTAGGATCTTAACTGATTTATCAGCGATACTAAAGATCTATCAGAACTTAGTGATTGTCTTAAAATCAGAAAATACTATTGTTGCTTATCGCGATAAAGTAAATGTCAATACTTGTGGCAACAATGCTTTAGCTAAGGGTGGCTCTGGCGATGTCTTAGCTGGTTGTATTTCTGGCTTTTTAGCTCAAAGGGCTGACTATGATTCAGTAGTTGCTGGGGTATTTGTCCACTCGAAAGCTGCGGACTATTGGGTAAAAGATCATAGTCATTATTCATTATTAGCTAATGATCTGATCGATTGTATTGACAAAGTCTTATTTGAAATGACAAATGAAGAAAAGAGGTAGTAAGATGAAAATAGTAGTCTCACAAAAGACAGATAAATATCTTTCTGAGTTGAAAAAGTTAGATGTAACAGATATCATCATTTCTGATGATCACTTTTCTTCGGCAGTTAATGGCCTAAATGATGATGAATTAAAAGAAATGACTATTAAGATCCATGATAATGATCTTAATTGTATTGTAAGAGTTGATAGATTGTATCAAGAGTCAGAATTAGAAAGTTTAAAGGAATATCTAAAATATCTAGAGTCTATTTCGGTAGATGCTATCTTATTTAGCGATATAGCTCTTAGTACGATCATAAAAGAGGCTAAGTTAAATTTAAAAGCTATTTATGCTCCAGAAACTTTACTTACTAATAGTTATGATATAGAAGAATTAAAAAATGATGGTATAGACAACTGTGTTATTTCTAAAGATATCCCTTTTGATAATATGTTAGATATTGCTCATAAAGTTAATGATTATTGTTTCTTAAGGGTATTCGGTGAGATATTGATATCCTATGGTCGTAGAAGATTCATTTCAGCTTACTTAAGAAAGTTAGATGAGTATCGTGATAACTATTTCTTACAAGAAGAAACTAGGACGCAACTACTTCCAATTGTTGAGAAAGAAAATGGTACTTGGCTTTATGGCTATTGTTTACAATCTTTTAATGAATTAGAAAAGATAAGTGAAAGTGGATTAACTGGAATCATTATTGATGAGGTATTTAAAGATGATGATTTTACTATAGAGATAGTAAGATTACATCATGAGTTATTGAATAAAAAGATCAGTGTTGAACAAGCTTTAGAAAGATTAAAACAATTAGATGATAGAGAATATTGTTCATTAAGTGAAGTAAAACAAACGATATTGGAGAAAGAGTAAGATGGCAGTAGAGTTATTAGCCCCAGCAGGGGATCTTAATAGATTAAAGATAGCATTTGAATATGGCGCTGACGCTGTATATTTTGGTGGTAAGAAATTCTCTTTAAGAGCTAGAGCCTCTAATTTTTCAATGGATGATATTAAAGAAGCTGTTGATTATGCTCATGATCGTCATAAGAAGGTTTATGTCACGGTCAATATGGTGCCACATGATTCTGACTTTATTGGCCTTAAAGAATATTTAATGGAATTAGAAAATATGAAAGTAGATGCCATAATCTGTGCTTCCCGTGCTATTCTTTCCTTGGCGAAAAAAGTAGCACCAAAAATGGAAGTGCATGTTTCTACTCAACAGACAACTACTAACTCTGAAGCGATCAAGTATTGGCAGAAAGCAAACTGTGATCGATTAGTTCTAGCAAGAGAAGTACAATACTCAGATTTAGTAGAGATCTGTAAGAAGACTGATCTACCACTAGAGGTATTTATTCATGGAGGAATGTGTGCTAATTATTCGGGAAGATGTGTCATTTCTAACTTATTGACTAATAGGGATGCCAATAGAGGAGGATGTGCGCAATCTTGTAGGTGGAATTATCATTTATACCATAATGATGAACTTATCGATCAAGATGATTTCTTATTCTCTTTTGGTTCTAAAGATCTTTGTGTAGTTGATTGCTTGGAAGATATTTTAAAAACTAATGTTGCTTCTTTGAAGATTGAAGGAAGGATGAAGACGGCTTATTATATCGCTACGGTAGTAAAGGGCTATAGACAACTTATCGATGAGTTCGAAAAAGAAGGAAAGATAAGTAAGGAGTGTTTGGAAGAAAATAAGAAACTTATCAAACGTTCTTCTAATAGAGAAGCATTTAATGGTTTCTATCCTGGTTTGCCTAATAGAGATGGGCAGATCTATAATAATATTGTTACAGCTAATCAAAGTTATGTCGCTAATGTATTAGATTATTTAGATGGGATAGCAACTATTGAAGTACGTAATTATTTTAAAAAAGGTGATAAATTAAGGATCTTTAATCCTAAGGGAAAAGATGAATATTTTGTATTGGAACAAATGCAGGATCTTGATGGTGAACTTGTTGAGATAGCTAATAAGCCAATGCAGAAGTTGAAGATAAAAGTGCCAGTAAAAGTAAGTAAGTTCACGTTCATAACTACAGGAGATGAGTGATATGGGCATAGTTGAAGGAAAGATCGCTGTTAAGGCAGTCTTAGATAGTAAATATCGTAAAGTAAATAAAGTTATATTAGATAAAGATAAGCATAATAGTGATGTGGCTTTTATTGTGCAACAAGCTAGAAAAAAGAATATCCCAATTAAATTATATGATAGTACCTCTATTGATATATTAGCTAGTGGTAAGACTCATGGAGGAATCTTGGCTGATGTCACTGATCGAAAAACGCAAACGATCACTGCTTGTTTAAAAAATGAGAAACCTTTTGTTGCTTTACTTGAAGGAATAGAAGATAGTTATAATCTTGGTTATATCTTTAGGACTTTATATGCCTTTGGTTGTGATGCTGTGATCATGAAAGAACATTATGTGGATTATGATGATGGTAATTTACTAAAAAGTAGTGCTGGTGCTAGTGAACTATTACCGATCATTTATAGTGATGATCTGGGTAGTTGTCTTACTATTCTAAGAAATAAGTCAATTAAAGTGATATCAATGTATAGAGGAAATAATGCGACTTCTTTATATGATACTGATCTTCATTCTAAGGGCATTGTTGTAGCAATAGGAGGTCCATTACGAGGACTATCTAATGATGTTTTAAATAATACTGATGAGTATGTTTATATACCTTATGCTAATGATTTTAGAAATGCTTTAAATGCAGCTAGTGCGACTAGTGTAGTTGCTAGTGAAGTATTTAGGCAAAGAAGTGGAGGAAAATAATTATGCGTGATGGATTTTATATGGGCAAAAATGTCGTGATCATGGATTTCTCTAGTGAGTATTATCAATCTTTGGAAGAGTTAGTCTCTTCAAAAGCTTTTAAGGCTTTTATTGCTAGGTATATCACAGACTTAGCCATGAAAGATATTGAGATGTTCAATTGGATCACTAATTCAAGAGATCTAGATGAGATGGTCAGAGATATCGTTAGACTAACTAAGCAATTATTAGTCTTAGATATTGAAGATATCTTTAATCCTCGTATTGATAAGATCAATAGAGCTAAAGCTTTATATATAGTTGAGAATGCTTATAACTTCTGGCGTAATAGGCAGAGATTTTCGGTTATCAATGCTAGTACTAATAATTTATCTTTCATGTCTTTTATTGAAGCTGATAGTAAGTATAATCAATTAGTATTGGACTTATATCGTACTTGCGAAGAGAAACTTCAAGGTAAACGTAATAAAGTATATAGGCAGATTCAAGCTGGTACTAATGCTTCCTTTGTTGTTAAAAAATATAAATGGGAAGTTCCTAGTAGTTACAGTGTCTTAAAGAATATCTTATTTGTTAATACAGTGATGTTAAGAACACCAATATTATTTAGGACAGA
>CAVCVO010000070.1:0-24556 GCA_963606005.1 Anaerovoracaceae bacterium | reverse complement strand
TGAAGTGAACCCAAAAGTTTGGACAAAAATATAAACTATCAGATAGGCTAGCCTATCTGATAGTTTATCGGCGCCAGACAGGAGGGTTCATTTTTATATGGCAAAATTAAGCATTGATGACAAAAGAGAAATTATTAAATTACATGAAAGAGGTGAAACAATTTCTAAAATATGTAGACAGTATAACGTTAACGATCATACTGTATACTTGTTATTGAGAAAATATAGTATTCATGGCGATAAAGTATTCGAGAAGTCTTACCATTCATATCCAGCAGATTATAAGTTACAAATAGTTAATAGACTTATAGCTGGTGAAACTGTTACTTCTTTGGCTTGTGAATATAACTTGGAAATGTCAGTCGTTTCTTCCTGGCTCGAAAGATATCGCAAAAACGGGTATAATGGTCTTATTGACAAAGCGAAAGGACGTCCAACAACTATGAAGAATAAGACCAAAAAAACTTATGATGATCCAAGAGATAAGGAAATTGATGAGTTAAAACAAAAGAATCTCGAACTAGAAGCAGAGGTAGAAGGCTTAAAAAAATTGAGAGCCTTGGTTCTTCAAAGGAACGCGCAACAACTAAAGAAAAAACAATAGTTGTAACAGAACTAAGGCAAAAATATGGATTGCGCATTATGCTCAAGGTATTTAATCTGAAGAAATCAACTTATTATTACACCTTAAATACGATGAAAAATGACAAGGATGCAGAGTTAAAACAAGAAATATTAGCTATTTTTCAAGAAAATAAGTCAAGATACGGATATAGAAGAATTACTTTAGAGCTTAAAAACAGAGGAATCAGTGTAAATCACAAGAAAGTGAAGAGATTAATGAAGATGCTAAGCTTATATGGTCTTACTCCAAAAGCTAAGTACAAATCTTATAAAGGTGATATGAATGGCACATGTAAGAACTTGTTACTTGATAAAGAAGTAGATGAAGAAAATCATAAGACAAAATATGTTAGAAACTTCTTTACTACAAGTATCAATCAGAAGTGGACAACAGATGTAAGTGAGTTCGCTATAGCTGCTGGCAAGTTATATTTATCACCTATACTAGATATGTACAATGATGAGATAATCAGTTTTGATATTTCAACATCAGCTAATTATGCACAGATCAAGAGGATGCTTGATGGTGCATTTCAAAAGTTTGATGACCTTACTGGGCTGATCTATCACAGTGATCAAGGATGGCAATACCAGATGCAAGCTTACCACAAAGCATTAGCTGATAGAGGTATTAAACAATCAATGAGTCGCAAAGGCAATTGTATGGATAACGGTATTATGGAGCAGTTCTTCGGTAAGATGAAGAATGAGATGTTCTATGGACATGAGCAAGAATTTAAGACTCTTGATCAATTAAAACAAGCAATGACTGAATACATTGATTACTACAATAATCAACGTATTTCTGAAAAATTAAAAGGACTTACTCCTTGCCAAGCAAGAGAGAAAGCCCTATTATGTAAGTAGTTAATTTTTTGTCCAACTTTTGGGGGTCAGGACAAAAGCAATCCTTTATTTTTAATATGGTGTTATTTCCTTTAATAAATAAGAAGTAGTCATATTGATCCTATTAGTAGTATTAAGACAAAACTCTAATGGATCTTTTAAATCAACTCTAATATGCTCGAATTGACTTCTTTCAAACTTTAAAGAGTAAACATAAGTATCAACAAGATCACCTAACTTATTGCGACGTTGTGTATAAGCAGAAATGACGACTTTTTCCACCATAGGTGACAAGTCAAAGACATGAGAAACAATGACAATAGCCAAGCCAAAAATCACCTGATTATATTCCTTTCTGATAGCTTCTTGTGTCTTCTTTTTTTCTTTAACAGTCCCATTTATACTTCTTTCTACTAACATATTAGGTATATCTTCAATCTCTGGTAGATCCGTATCAATATGCATAGTATTAGTTGAAGCATCCCAAGAATAATTAATATTGACTTCCACTGGTAACTCAATGGAAGCAATCCATTTATCGAAACTATCGCAAATTGCTTTTTCATCACCTTCAATTAGTTTCATTAACTCTTGATCACCTTCACTTATTTCTTGAGGGTCTTCATTAGTCTCTAAAACCTCTTGATGAGTATACTTTTCTCTTTTATCTGAAATAGTCCTATAGAAATCATCCAATAAACTAGTTTGATTTTGAAGATCTATGGTATTTTCTTCAATACTATTACCTTTATAATTTCTTTGTAATTGTTCAAGGTAGTCTTGTTTACTACGAACATAAGCGGCGTGTTTGTAAATATCAATCAATTCTTGACTTTCAAGACTAGCTTGTTGAACATAATGTTGTAATTCTATCTCTCTTTCTTGTTTTAACTGTGATTCTTTCTTTTTATATGCAGAAGTTGACTTTATCTTTTTAATAGTATCTGCATCACTAATCTCATTATTATCTTCATCTAATATGATTATCCTTCCTTTTTCATCCATATCCAAAGAATAAATAATTTCTTTATCTAATAAAGAATCAAATATCGACTTATGTGCAGATAAACTACTCTTTTTACCAATCATTTTAGAATAAGATAAACCGGTACCAGGCAATCCAGCTGATACTCTTGTTCCTTTCTCACTAAAATTAAATGATGCACCTTTTGTACCTACTGATAGACTTAGACCACTCTTACTAATGTTGACCTTAACTCCTTTGCAGATCTTAATTGATTTTCTAAAACGTAAACCCATATACCCACCTCTTTATAAAAGTGCTCATTAAAATCTAATGAGCATCTTTTTTTCCTAATAATTTATTTATTATCTTATTAAAACCTTCCTTAATAGATTCCACATCAAATAAAGATTCCACTATCTTTAACTTATAAGTTATAAAGATATAGATGCCTATACATAAGACAAACATTACTCCTGTAAAGATCAAGATGACAAATCTTGATTGGCCTACACAAGTAACTTCAGTGATATTTCTTAATAAAGCCACAATGATAAACATTGGAATACATCCTAACCAGCTTTTAGAGAAATTATCAAATAACCCCTTAAAATACAAGTCATAGTTAGAATTTATCAATATCAATGATCCAGAAGCCATTATCAAATATTCACTTGCCAAAGCATAAAAATAACCATTAACTCCAAACTTAGACAAGAAAGGTTTTAGTACAATCAAAAGGTATGTTAACCTAATAGCCTCAATAGTTAAATACTTCTTTCTTAATTGCACAGCAATAAGAAGTGAATTCAAGATACCGGCTATGTTCATTAACAATTGACAAGCTAAGGATTTAGCTAATAAACTTGTTCCAATATCAAGATAGTAATCACCATACATGATGTAATATATCTCTTGAGAGAAGAAGATCATAAAACAAACGATTGGTACAGAAAGATAGTTAACCGTCTCTAAAGTTTTATGGATCAATTGAATGACTTTCTTATCATCATGATTAGTTACCGCCTCAGTGATATGAGGGATGATAACTAAACAAAATCCCGACATGATGATCATTGGAATAGATGAGATCTTCGAAGCTTGGTAATTAATGATACCTTGATATATCGTTATTAATTTTCCTTCAGTTCCATATGCTTCAAGTCCTGAAGAAAATACCAATAAAACGAACATACCACTACTTGAGAACATCAAAGAGCTCAATAAATATGGTATTGCAACTCTAACTAATTCTTTAAAAATATCTTTATCTGTATAGATACTTACGCCACAGTCTTGTTCACTTATAGCATTTCTCTTTTCATTAAAGATAAAATATATGATCGTACAGATCGCACTGACACTAGTAGAAGCAACTCCCATATAAGCTGCCCAGATCCTATCTAGATTAAAAGCATAAACACATAAACTACTAGCAGCAAGTAAAAATGCGATACGTACTACTTGCTCTAATACTTGAGTAAAAGCATAAGTCTTTAACTCTTTCATGCCTTGATATATGCCACGATAATAACTTAAATAAGGTACAAATATCAAAGCAAAAGCTAAAATGATCAAAACAACTCTTGTATAATAAAGATATGAAGTTGATTGTAAGTCATTTGGTATGATCTGCTTTGCTAAAAGATTAGAAAAAGCGATCATAAATACGCAACATACACAACCTAATACCAATAAAATACTCTTAGAAACCTTTTTTACTATATTGACTGTTGCCTTATCATCCTTAGCCATGTATTTTGCCACTAGTGTAGCAATTGCATAAGGAAAACCACTCAAGCAAACTTGAAGTAAGGCATCATATACTGTATAGCCGTATGAATAAAAGACTGTAGCATCTTGAGCTATAGAGTTAAACGGAATGACATACAATAAACTTAAAGCCTTAGTGATAAATATTCCAGCACTACCAGTCAAAGCACCAGCTATGAGGGATTGTTTTCGCTTCTGTTTTCTTTCGTTTTCCATTATCCACTACTCCTGGCTAGCTTCTTGATATTCACCATAAATACTCAAATATTCTCTAACATAATTTAAACCTGATGAATCTTTCCACTCAACTAACACTGATATCCTTAATGATGATGATTCACTAGTTAAAGAAAGATCTAATCCCGAAACAAAACCTTTTTCCGTATTTACTTGATAAGGTATCATATTGTAAATATCATCATCTAAAATACCTATCGAAGGCATCATATTTTCGGTGTCGATATCAACAGTCAAATTATCAATGACAGCTAAAGCTCTAATATCATACATTGCTACCTTTGGCTCATCAATAATGACATCATAGCGATATGTTGAATCATCCATCTTATTGACAACAATAGAAATATCAAAACATTGTGATGATTCTGCTTTAGTATCAGAATCCAATATAGATTGATAATATGTTAGATAAGTATTATACTTCTCTTCATCAAGTTTTCTGGTGTTACTGTTACAACCCACTAATAAAAACAGTATCAATAATATAATGACAGTTTTTTTCATGGCGTTACCTCCTGATCTTAAATGTTAAATATAAAGTAATTTTTCTTACCCTTTCTGATAACGATAGTCTGACCATCTAAAGTATCTTCTTTTGTCAAAACCTTATCCAATTGTTGACATTTATCCCCATTGATCGAAATTGAACCATTATTGATAAACTCTCTTGCTTCTCTCTTACTTGAAGCGACTTTACCAGCGATCAAGGCATCGATCAAACCTGTATTCTCATCTATTTTAGTCTTTTCAGCATCTTTGAAAGCATCATTGATCTCTTGTGAATTAAGATCCTTGATATTGCCTTTAAATAATGCTTCTGTGATCTTTAAAGCACTTTCTAGTCCTTCTTTGCCATGAACAGTCTCAGTTAACTCTTCAGCTAAAGCCTTTTGAGCTTCACGCAAATGAGGTTGAGTTTCAAACTTGTTGATAAGTTCTTCAATCTCTTCTGGTGATTTCATAGATAATTTCTTTAACATATTAACAATATCACTATCAGCAATATTAACAAAGAATTGATAGAATTCATAAGCACTACTCTTAGAAGCATCTAACCAAACATTCTTTCCTTCAGATTTACCAAACTTAGTGCCATCTGATTTAGTGATTAATGGTGAAGTAACACCAAATACCTTAGCATCTTCCCCTTTAATCTTTCTGATAAGCTCAACTCCACAAGTTAAGTTTCCCCATTGATCTGATCCACCGATCTGTAATTGACAACCATAAGTTTCATATAAATGTAAGAAATCCATTGATTGTAAGATCATATAAGAAAACTCAGTATAAGAAATACCTTTTTCAAGTCTTGAAGCTACAGTATCTTTAGCAAGCATATAACTAACATTAAAACACTTACCATAATCACGTAAGAAATCAATTACTGATAAAGAACTGATCCAATCATAGTTATTAGCCATGATAGCAGCATTGTCTCCCTCAAACGAAACGAAATGAGCTAATTGCTCTTTAATGCATTCAGCGTTATGCTTAACATCTTCAAGAGATAATAGTTTTCTTTCACTAGTCATTCTTGGATCACCGATCATACCAGTAGCTCCACCAACCAAAACGATTGGTCTGTGTCCTGCCTTTTGGTATCTCTTTAATAATAATATCTGTTGTAAATGTCCAATATGTAAAGAGTCAGCAGTTGGGTCAAAACCACAATAACAAGTTATAGACCCATTGTTAAGTTTCTCTTGTAATCCTTCAGCATCTGTTACATCTTTGACTAATCCACGCCATTTTAATTCTTCAAAAAAGTTCATAATCCACCTCGTACTTGTTCTATTTTACCATATAATCATAACAATATGACAACAAACATAAAAAAAAGCCATTTCACTATTCAAAATGACTTTTCCTTTAAAACATAATTTTTAACTCTTTTGCCCCTTATCTATAAACACCTTATGGAATAATCTTGATGTCAAATACATATATAATAAGCATACTATGATAATGATAAATACTCTTATAATATTTGAAACATGTTCAAACTTTATCGTAATAGCCCCTACAACAAGTAAAACACAAGTTACAGACAACCATTTTCTTAATAGATAAGTAACAAACTCTAGAAAGGAACATTTTCTAGCACCGCTTTCAATCTCAGCAAAAATAGTGGTTTCATTTTCTTCATCTTCATTAACTTTTCTGTAGTAATTCTCTAACCATTTTAAATGATAGATCTTCTTACTATTATTGTTAAAAGAATCAACAAAAACAAATACTATCAAAAAATAAGTTAACAATACATTTAATATGCAAATAGCAATGTTAACATTTGTTTCTACATATTCTGATAAGATCCAATACACTATCACTTGCCACAACAAAACAAAGAACCATACTTTCTTCATCAAGTTATATGAAATCCTTTGTCCATATCCTTGAGGAATTATTTCTTTATTTTTAATCTTTTCAAGTAAAAGATCTTTATTTACAAATATATTTTTCATACTAATAAAGTTGCGTTAAATAACGGCATGCATCAGGATAAACACCATATGTCCATGGCGAAGTTAACCAATGAGCTGAAGCGGTTCCATAAGTCATTACTGAGCCATTAGAGTAATACCTATTAACTCTTTCCTTTCTAAGAATACTACAATATGTATTATAAGAATAATCCCCTTTAAGATGAATAACAGTATTATTCACTATAGAACCCACAATTAAACTAACTAGCCCACCAACAGCTTCATCTAAAATAGATATTGACTTATCACTAAAAGCTTTTTTGATCAAAGTTTTTAAGACAGTAGCAGTCAAAGTCCCCGTAAAATTAACTGTCAACCTAACAATATCCGAAGATTGCCAACTACCCCAGTAATCGTAATTATCAGCTACCCCACAAGGAACTATCCCACTATAAAGATATTCAATGCTTTCATTTCTAACAAAGAATATTTCTTCAGGAACTTCAATTAAAGTAATATCACTCCCCGAAGCCAACCAATTGCCATTTTCATCATATATATCTATCCTATCATTATTTGAATCAGATACTACATATAATGTACCAATTTCAGATTCAGTTTCACTGATTTCAACTATGTCATTATTTAAATTACAAAATTCTGTGTAATGATTATCATTTTCATCAGTTAAACCATTCTCATCAGCATATGCGGCATGTATTGTGCAACACAAGCAGCATATGACAGTAATAGTCAAAATAATTTTCTTCATAACAAGAAACCCCTTTCATATTTATAAAATATCATTTTTCTTTTATTATGTCAAATATAAAAATTAATCTTAAATGATAGAAATGTTCTATTAAATACAAGTCTGTTATAATATCTTCAGAATTTAGTTTATAGAAATTTCAAGTAAATTTTATTCTTACAGAATGTTATTGTTACTTAGAAGAAATACACTTCTTACTACTGTTTGTATCGATGAAAAGGATGAATAAAGATGACCACTAATAAAGAAAGCCGAACTTTTTAGTTCGGCCAAAGTTTTTATAAAATAATTCTAAACAATTGTACACAATTAGATAACAGCTTGATATCTATTATCTGCTACAAGTTGTGATGAAAATTTAAGGTAATAACAAATATTTGATAATAACCATACTCTTCTTGACTAGGTAAAGAAGACAAATCAGTTAGTGTTAACTGCTTGATTTGTTGACGGAATGCATCATCAATCGGATTATCAGATAAAATTTGATAACCAATTATCTGCTCATTATCATAAGCAAGTTGGTAATCATCAAGATAGATAAACTCTCCATTTATACTAGGATGATCAGTTCCTAATTCTTCATATAAAGGATCATTGCTTTCAACTGAAAATCCATGAGAATAAATCATCATTTTATGGCTTAATTTCAAAGCGTTATAAATACTGGAATCAACAATTTCATTACTATCATAATCAACAGAATTATACATATAATTTTTCGAATAATTATTTTTGATAGAGATATAATCTAATTCATTCAATTCAAAATTTAACACTCCAAAAGAACTAACCCAACTTTGATGATCATCACTTAATTTATAAGTTAATACATCAGCTGTTGTATTCTCATCAACATGGCATACAATCTGACCATCACTCATAGTAGTAGATCCATAAACTACAACATTGTAATCTACTTTATTAACATCATTATCCTTATTGTTATTTGTAGAACAACCGCCTAACATCAAAGTACTTACCAATAATAGGATAAGTATCTTTTTATCTTTTAAACAATTCATTATTTACCTCCTATACCTTTAATCAAAATAGCCACAAAATAATTATATATACAAATTGTATAAATAGCCTACTTGGCTTCCATCAAGATAATGTTGTACGAGAATTTCTACTATAATTGATCTGGTTCCATTTGCTTTTAACTCCTCTGTTTGCACTTTTATTATATATTATTATTATTGCAATGAATAAAGAAAATTTTATCAAGCGCAGTGTTTAAACATTCAATTAATCATTTACCACTAAAAAAGTGGTACTACCTAACGTAATACCACTTTAACAACTAATTTTTAGTAGAGTCTTTTGGACGATATGGGCAAGTTAATTGATATTCCCTTTGAGTTATCGCTATATCTGATAACATTTTAGTCATAACACGCATTGCTAATGCTCCTAAATCATAAGCAGGAGTAACAAATGATGAAATTGCTGGTCTAACCATCCAATTGTAACGAGAATCCATCATACATACTAAATCAGTATCTTCTGGTATGTTGATATTGTTCTCTTTACAAGTATTTAATACCGCCATTGCTTGCGAATCTCTTAAAGTAATAACAACTTTATGAGTATGACTAGCAAAATAACCATTTAGATAATCATACGAGTTATGGAAACTATCCGGAATATTGATAAATCCATTGAAGCTTAAACCTTTTTCGTTATATGCTTCATTTATTCCAGAGATCAGATCATTGATGATAAGCTTATTTTTCTTATCTTCGATCAATACGATATCGTCAATTCCTTTTTCTAAATAACTCTTTACTAATTCATATATAGCTGCCTTGTAATTAACATAAACATTACATGAATTATTTGTCTTTAGACTATGACCAATAAAGACAACGGGAACTTGGAAATTATTCAACATTTGTTGTTGTTTCTCTGTTAAAAAATCATTATATACAATTACACCATCAGCACGAGACTTAACAATATTATCAATGATCTCATCCATTTCATTAATACTGCTACTTGATGTGTGTAGCATAATGTTATATTTATAGATCTTTGCAACATCCAATAATCCGTTAATTATCTTACCAATATATAAGAAACTAGTATCTGGAATTACCAAAGCGATGGTTGTCGTCTTCTTTAATGCTAAACCTTGAGCAACGGCATTAGGGCGATAGCCTAACTTAACAATGGCATCTTGCACTTTTTTCTTAGTATCTTCCTTGACTAATGATGAATCGTTAATGACACGAGAGACGGTCGCAAGTGATACACCTGCTTCGTGGGCAACTGAATATATAGTTACTTTTTTCTTCTCATCATTAAACGCGTTCATACTTTACTTTACTCTTCCTTTTCTTTCTCTTCTTCTTTTTCTTCCTTTTTAAATGTAGTCTTGATACTTTCAACAACTGTATCAAAAGCTTCACTAACTTTTTCTTTTGCTCCTACAACTGTCTTTCTAACATTAGGATCATGAATAAATTCTTGATACTTACCACTAGCATATTCACTAGCACTCTTAGCTTTTTCACTAACTGCTCCAACAACTTTTTGAACACTTTCATTGCTCATTACTTTGCCATAAGTATCTTTAGCCTTGTTGACATATTCAACTGTCTTAGGATCATTTTTGATCTCATTGACCTTTTCACCAGCCTTAGTTGCTAAACCATTTACTGTCTTAGTGAATTCATTAAGATAGTTAGTCAATGTTTCCTTATTAAGATTGATATCATCTAACTGATCCATCAACTTACTTACTGATTCTTTAATGCCTTCCTTAACATCAGTAACAGCACTCTTAACGCTTTCTAATGTCTTTTGAACATCTTCATCAAATTCTACGTTTTCCTCAACTTCTTCAACTTCAACTTTTTCTTCATCTTGTTGAGTTTCATTGTTCTTCATTTCTTCCATTATTTTCTTCCTTTCCGTCCGTGATCTCATTTACAACGGGCTGTTGTGTTTCTTTGTTCTTTTTATCTAAGCCCTCCAAAACACCTAAAATCATTTTTTTCATTTGTTCGTATTCTTTTGTCCACTTATTGACAGCCTTTACGACTATTCTTTCAGCTGTAGCTCTAACTGCTTCCACGCTCATTGAAACATTGTTAACAGTTTTGACAGTAGTGTTCAAATCCTTAACATATGTATTCACTACAGCTAATGTATCATTTACTGATGCAATTGTAGTCTGTGCTGAACCTATCGTCGTATTCAGACTATCAACAGTCTGATCCAATTTTGCGATTGTCTTATTGATCTTGATGATCAAAATGATTACAAAGATCAAAGCAACTACCGCTACAACAGGTAATAAAGCCTTAAAAATACTACTTACTGTTTCTAAAGCATCCATTCATATCACCTCGAATACAATATAGCATAGTTTGAAAATTGTTTCAAGCAAATTATAAGGGTTTACAAAAAAATAAAAGCCAATTTTTTTCATTGGCTTTCATAAATCATTTACACAATATTTCTGTAGCTTTCTCTATTTCTTCTTTGGTAGGTATCGCAATATCCATAAATGGGTAATCTATGTTCAATTTCTCATATTTTGTCTTTGCCATATCATGGTAAGGCAAAATCTCTACTCTTTCAATAACGTCTTTATTAATATTTCTTAAGTCATCAATAAATTCTCTTAATTTTATTAAATCATTAATATCATCTGTGATAGTTGGAACCAATACATGTCTTATCCACATATGTTTTCCTTTATTAGCTAGATACTTAGCACACTCTAAGATATTCTTATTAGTATGGCCAGTAAGTTGTTTATGTTTTTTATCATCAATATGTTTTATATCTAATAAGATAAGATCTGTCACATCTAATAACTTATCAAATTTCTTTAACCACATTCCATTATAATTAAAAAGAGATCCCGAACTATCTAATACTGTGCTGACATTCTTACTTTTAGCGATAGTAAATAATTCAGTAACATAATCAATCTGTAACAATGCTTCGCCACCACTAACAGTGATACCCCCACCATTTTTCCAATAATTCTTATATCTATAGGCCTTGTTGAAAGCCTCTTGAGCTGTTTCTTGATAAGATGATTCACTACTATTAATCCAAGTTTCTGGGTTATGACAGTACTTACATCGCATAGGACAACCTTGTAAAAAGATCACATAACGAACTGAAGGTCCATCTACAGCCCCAAATGTTTCAATGCTGTTGATATTTCCTTTTATCATCATGATCCCCCTTTCTCTTTTTGAAAAAATGATCGAATACTCGATCATCTTTCTTATTACATTTTAACATGGAATGTCCTATTGATGACATCCAATTGTTGTTCTTTCGTCAGTGAAATGAACTTAACGGCATAACCAGAAACTCTTATTGTGAAGTTGGCATATTCTTCTTTTTCTGGATGTTCCATAGCATCGATAAGTTTTTCCTTACCAAAGACATTAACATTTAAGTGATGCGCACCTTGATCGAAATAACCATCTAAGATATTCACTAAGTTATTACTTCTTTCATTGTCATCATGTCCTAATGCTTCAGGATTCATTGCTTGAGTATTAGAGATGCCATCTAATGCCCACTCATATGGTAACTTAGTTAAAGAATTTAATGAAGCAAGTAAACCATGTTTCTCTGCACCATAAGAAGGGTTAGCACCTGGAGCAAATGGAGTCCACGCTTTTCTGCCATCAGGCATCTCACCAGTAAACTTACCATAAACAACATTAGAAGTGATAGTCAAGATAGAAGTAGTTGCTTCTGAATCACGATAAGTATGATGTTTCTTGATATCATCAATGAATGTCTTTAATAACCAAATTGCGATTTCATCAGCTCTATCATCATCATTACCATACTTAGGGAAGTCTTCACTACTTCTTTCAAAGCCTTTAGCAAAACCATTTTCATCTCTGATGACTTTAACTTTCGTATACTTGATAGCACTTAATGAATCTACAACATGAGAGAATCCAGCGATACCAGTCGCAAATGTTCTGCGTACATTTGTATCGATAAGAGCCATCTGAGCAGCTTCATAATAATATTTATCATGCATATATTGGATAAGATTTAATGTATTTACATATAAACCTGCTAACCATTCAAGCATTACTTTATACTTGGCTACTACTTCATCATAATCAAGATATTCAGAAGTGATAGGAGCATAATTAGGAGCAACTTGAATTCCAGTCTTTTCATCCATACCACCATTGATGGCGAACAACAAAGCTTTAGCTAAGTTAGCTCTTGCACCAAAGAATTGCATCTCTTTACCGGTTTGAGTAGCTGATACACAACAGCAGATTGAATAATCATCACCCCAAGTAACTTTCATAACATCATCATTTTCGTATTGAATAGAAGATGTTTTTACTGAAATCTTAGCAGCATATTTCTTAAAAGCTTCTGGAAGTCTACTAGAATAAAGAACTGTTAAGTTTGGCTCAGGTGAAGGTCCCATATTCTCTAATGTATGTAGGAAACGATAATCATTCTTAGTTACCATTGATCTGCCATCAATACCAGAACCACCTACTTCAAGAGTAGCCCAAACTGGATCTCCAGAGAATAATTCGTTATAAGCTTCAATACGAGCAAACTTGACCATTCTAAGTTTCATTACTAAATGATCGATAAGCTCTTGAGCTTCTATTTCAGTTAATGTGCCATTTTTTAAATCTCTTTCAATATAGATATCTAAGAAAGTAGAAATCCTACCTACTGACATAGCTGCACCATTTTGGGTTTTGATAGCAGCAAGATAGCCAAAATACAACCATTGAACAGCTTCTTTAGCATTCTTTGCCGGAACAGAAATATCAAAGCCATAGATCTTAGCCATTTCTTTCATGCCCTTTAATGCTTTGATCTGTTCAGCGATCTCTTCTCTTAAACGAATGACATCATCAGTCATTGTTCCATCACCACAATTAGTCATGTCTTCTTGTTTCCAAGCGATCAATTGATCGATGCCATATAAAGCGATACGACGATAATCACCAACGATTCTTCCTCTACCATAAGTATCAGGTAAGCCAGTGATGATATGACTATGACGAGCTGCCTTCATTTCTGGAGTATAAGTATCAAATACTGCTTGATTATGAGTCTTACGATATTCTGTAAAGATCTTATGAAGATCCTTATCAACTTCATAACCATACATCTTACATGCTTCTTCTGCAGTTCTAATACCACCATAAGGCATAAATGCTCTTTTTAATGGCTTATCTGTTTGTAAACCTACTATTTTCTCTAAATCTTTCAAAGATTCATCGATATAGCCTGGTCCATAGGCAGTCAAACTAGTGACAATTTTTGTTTCTTCTTCTAAAACCCCACCATTTTCTCTTTCTTGTTTCTGTAGTTGTTGTAGTTTACCCCACAACTTATCAGTTGCTGAAGTACTTCCTTGTAAAAAACTCTCATCACCACTATAAGGTGTGTAGTTATTTTGGACGAAATCTCTAACATTGCATTCTCTTTTCCAAAGACGGCCTTCGAAATCTTGCCAAGCATTGTTTTCTAACATCTCTTTACCCTCCTATATAAATAAAACGACCTGCGGCTTTCGTCGTAGATCGTCTATCATCCGATCCTATTGATGATCCGTTGTACTCTCATCTTTATCGTTTACACGCAGATGATTGTAGCATTATCAACAAGAGGGTGTCAATCAAAAGAACCCATTTATATGAACTTGTTCATATAAAATTTTTCGCACTACGATTGACTTTTTTTGTAAATTTATTTTCCTTTTTTATCTTGGATCAAAGGTTTGATCGCTTTGTATAATTTTCCACCTTTAGTAGTACCATATACTTTAACGATCGCATTATTCAATCCTTGTTTAGTCTTATATTTCAAAATATATTCAGTAACAAGTTTTGCTTCTTCATCTTCTTCAATATATTTTTTAACATTGTCTAAAAGTTCGCTTTGCTTCTGAACCATATTCTGTTTAGTAAGATCTGTTACAAGCATTACTTTATAATTTTTCTTTTTCCAAAAAGTGATGACACTATTATAACCAGTATCGTTACTAACGATGATATATTCTTCTTTATCATCTTTAGCTAAGAGATAGCCAAGATAAGTGACTAATTGAAAATCTAATGCATTCTTATGACCAACATCAACTTTTAGAAAATTGATCGTTGCTTGTGATTCATTCATCCTTTTATGCAAAGCAAATGTGATCTTATCGGCATTAACACTATAGAAGATATTTACTTTATCTTCTTTCTTTAGATCAGCTATGCCATTAAGACCATCACTTTTGACATTTTCATAATCTACTAAATAAGTAGTCATAATCTTCCTTTCTACTTAAAGACCTCAATACCACCATATTTTCTGATCTTTAATACCTTACAAGTATTCTCACCAAAAACTTTTTCAATCTGATTCTTATATTCATCAACAAAATCATTTTGAACAAAGGCCTGGATCGTACCAGCAAAGCCTCCACCATGCACCCTACATACACCTTTATCTTTTAAGATCTGCTCACTTGCCATTAAAGCAACAGATAATGATTGATTAGTTGGATCATTTGGCGAATAAACATTTTGCAAGAAGCGATAAGAAGAATCCCCACTTTCTTTGACAACTTGTAAGAAAGAAGTAATATCACCTTTTTGTAAATATTCTACTTCTTTATCTACTCTCTGATTCTCTAAGATGACATGGATCGCTCTTAAAACTGCACGATCATTTGTCTTTACTCTTAGATCAGCGATATTTTCCATAACTTGTTCATAAGTAAGTTCACTGACATATTCTTTACCAAAATATTCAGCAACTAGTTTCAATTCTTGAGGAATAGCGGCGTAATCGCCTGTTAAAGAAGCATGAGATCCTTTAGCATCAACAATACATAAGCTATAGCCACTAGCACTAAAATCAACATCGATCTTTTTGATCAATGGTTTTCTGATATTAGCAAAATCAATGGAAATGAGATTGCCTACACTACAAGCCATCTGATCCATTAAACCAGAAGGTTTGCCAAAATAAACATTTTCAGCATATTGACTATACTTAGCAATAGTAACAGGATCGATCTCAAAGCGATTATATAAGCCACTAGCGATCGTACCAACCAATACTTCAAAAGCAGCAGAAGAACTCATACCAGAGCCGACTAAAACATCACTAGTAAAATAACCATTAAAGCCGCCTAAGCGATAAAAGTCATCATCAACCTTCTTTAAGACACCTTTTACTAAACCACGAGAACTATGAACGTCCTCTTTTTGTAAACTTAAATCACTAGTCTTGATACCGCTTATCCTTCTACCATCAGAATTAATATTGATATATTCTGATCTTGTTGGTGAAACTACGCCGATGATATCCAAGTTTAAAGCACATGCTAGAACTTTGCCATGCTGATGATCAGTATGGTTACCACCGATCTCACTTCTTCCTGGCACAGAATAAACTAAAACATCTTGCCCACTACCAAATATCTCTTGGAATTTATTGATAGCTTTGATATATCGCTGTTTTTGAGTTTCAACTAAACTCTCATCAACATAGATATCCTTAAATAAGTTATCATATCTGTTTTCTTCGATCCTCTGTATCAAAAGATCAGCTTTCATAAATACCCTCCTTTTTTCTGCTTTATTCAACTGTTCTATCTATCGGAAGATCGATAAGTTCGATCGCAGTAATGACATTGATCGATCCATTATTATAGTAACTTATCCTATAAGTCTCTCCTATTTCAATAAAAGGAGTTAACGCTAGATCGACAGTTGCTTGAACAGAATATTTTTCTCTTTCATCACTAAGAATATAATAATATGTATTACCATCAATGACAACATCTTTAACTTCAGAAACCACAATTTCTTTTTCTAAAGTCTCAACCTCACTCTTACTAGTTGCCCCTAACATCTTTAGATAAACATTACTAGCTTCTTCAATACCAATAGAAGCATCACTGACAGATACTTTCTGATAATTTTCTACATCTACAAAAGCATACATCTTAACAAGTCCTGCACTATCTTTTAAGGACAAAAGATAGGTAGGTCTACCATTTAGATTGATGAGTAATGGGAAAGTAGAAGTGTAATCTTTCTCTTGCACCATACCCATTGCTGAATCCATAGCACTATACTCTTCAGCACCAGCTACGTCATAGAATTTAGCAGTATGATCTCTTAGATTGACCATGACAAAACCTATATTACTTTCATCATTAGTGATCGAAGTGATACCTGTATAAAGATAAACATCATTATCATTAGTGATATAAGTATAACCATCAGAAGTCTGCACAACATTCTTTTGAGCAAACTTACTATTTAAATAACCATTACGATATAAGCCCCAATCGTCGATCTCTTCCATGATCAGTGAAGCATCATAAACATTATCGATCCATTCTGGAACAGAACCAACTTTATATTTAGTCATGCTACCATCGATCGCATTGACCGCAATGACCCCACTTACCTCTTGTTTCATATTGACCCAAGTATATCTTAAAGTCTGAATGATCCAATAAGGATTACCATCTTCGTCTAATTCAAAAGATGTTTCACCTAAGATATCAAATGGATAATGGAAACGAACATGCCTATTTAGATCATGAAATAAATAAGCACTCGGCAAGTACTTTAAACCTTCTTCAGTCTTAACAAGTTTTGCTTCACCACTAGTACAATCTACAATTACATAACCAGCAGTCCCAGAAAGATTTGAAAGATACTTTGTAAAACCATTATGCTCTAATGGTGTAACTCTTACGATCTCACCTTTATAATTGATAAGCGAGTATTCCTCACTGACTGAAAATTGTGACACAACATCTGCTACCTGCCCTACTACACGATCACCAACTTTTTGAGAAGAAGCTTTATCTAATAAAGGAAGATTGTTAAAATCAACTTCCCTGATATCTTCTTCAAAAGATGAATCAATGATCTGTATTCTTTGAGTGTAACTCTTAGAATTGAAAATTGGCGAAAAGATCACACAACCTAATAAATAGATGACAACAATACCAATTACAACTAGAGTTGGATAAAAAGCCTTGCCTTTGTTTAACCCACCCTTAAATGACTTAGCTTGAACGATGACAAATATTGGAGCAAACACAGCTGGTAAAAAGAATAACCAAAATGATAAACTTGTTGGATTTATCGGCGGTAGTAAGATGAAATAAGCAATAGCTACAGCTATAATCCACACCACTAATGTCCATATTGATAATTTCTGAAAGAAACTCTTTTTATTTTCTTCACTCATTTTTCATTACTCCTTATTTTCATTTAAGATCTTTGCTTTTACTTCTCTGATAGCTTGACGAATATCTTTTTTACAGATATAAGAACAGATGCCACATTCACAACATGACTCAATAGCTAATTCTTTAGCCTTTTTGATATCGTTATCTTTACAAGCTTTATAAAGAGAAATGACATCAAGATCACAACAACAATGATCATTTAATGTTTCATCATCTTCTAAACAACCATCTTTTTCCTTATCATCTTTTTTCATAACGATAAGGCCATTATATGGCGAAGCAATGAAGAAGTCTTCATTTTTCATGATTGAGCCCATCATTGTTCCTCCACAATAAATAATGATATCTTCTTTTTGATAACCAATACCATCTAAGATTTGTCTTACACTTGTGCCAATACGAGCCTTGATCACACATTGCTTTTCCACAGCATCCCCTGCAACAGTGATATATTTATCTATTAATGGTAAACCACTGTCAAAGATCTTTTTTATAGCGATAGCCGTTGAGATATTATTGACAATCACACCACACTCAGTAGTGTATACTTTAAAATCCTTTCCCGTGATCCAATTAGTCAAGATTTTTTCCCAACCACAAGGATAAAAATCATCGATCAAAGCTAATTGAATATGTTGATAACGTGAGTTTTCTTCAATGAGTTTTTCGACAAGTTCAATTTCTTGTTTCTCACTATTTTTTAAAGCAATATAGACATCTTTACAATCAGCTCCCTTTTGTAAGATCAATACTCCTTCAAGCATATCTTTGCAATTATTTAAAACATTTACTTTATCACTGATAAGATAGCTCTCACACTCACAGCCATTGATGATCAAAGTATCACAATCGGTAAGATATTTACCATAACTAGCAAAGCCAGCTCCTGATAAGCCTACTATTCCACTTTTTTTAATGCATTCAACGATCTCTTCTTTACTCAATTTTTCATAATCAAAATCCTCATCAAATAATCTGATGCTTTCATCTAAGAGATCATTTTCAATGACTACATGTTTTACTTTTTGTAAAGTACAATATTGATAATCTTTAAAGTCAACAACCTTACCTGATACAGGCGAATATATCGGTAAGTATACACCATCGTCAATATAACCTAAAAGCGAGCCGATCTTAACGTTTTCGCCAATACTTACTGTACATATTGCTTTATCCGACTGATTGCTCGCTAAAGCAACAGCCACAGTTTTCTGTGGCTTGATGCTTAGAATATTTCCATTGTATCTGACTTTTTCTTCCTTTAAATGTAAATAACTTTGATACATTTTTACTCTTTTCCTAGTAGTTTGAACATATTCTTCTTATATACTTCAACACCAGGCTGATTGAACGGATTTACGCCTAACAATAATACGCTCATAGCACAAGCTCTGAAGAAGAAATAGATCATATAGCCATAAGTCTCTTCATCAATCTTTGGTAAATGAACTAAGATATTAGGATTCTTACCTACTTCATAGTGAGCAGCAACAGTTCCTTGACAAGCCATCTTATTGACCCAATCAATGCTCTTACCTGATAAATAGTTCATATTATCTAAGTTCTTTTCATCATTAGGGAATGTTAGATCATGCATTGGCTCATCTACTACCATTGTAGTTTCAAAGAAATTCTTTGTACCTTCTTGAATGAATTGACCCATTGAGTGAAGATCAGTTGTGAAAGTAACTGATGCAGGTAAGATTCCTTTACCCTCTTTTCCTTCAGATTCACCAAATAATTGTTTCCACCATTCACTGATCATTGTCATATTTGGTTCATAAGTAACTAAGAATTCGACATTCTTACCTTGTTTTTCTAATATACGTCTGATAACAGCATATTGATAAGCTGTATTAGTCTTTAAAGAAGCATCCTTAAAGTCTTCCATAGCTTTTCTACTACCAGCTAATACTTTTTCTACATCATAACCAGCTGCAGCGATAGGTAACAAACCAACAGCTGTAAATACAGAATATCTTCCACCGATATCATCAGGAATGACAAATGTTCTATAACCTTCTTTATCAGCTAAGTTCTTTAATGTTCCTCTTGCTTTATCAGTAGTAGCTATTATCCTCTTTTTGCTTTCTTGTTCGCCATAAGTCTTAACGATATATTGTTGATATAAACGGAAAGCAACTGCAGTTTCAGTAGTAGTACCTGACTTAGAGATGACATTTAAATAAACACTCTTACCTTCGATATGTTTTAATGTCTGATATAAATAAGTAGATGAAACAGTATTGCCTGTATAGATGATCTCTAATTTATCACTAGGATAAAGACCTCTTAACATCTCAATAGCACTTCTTGCTCCTAAATAAGATCCACCGATACCGCATACTAATAATACATCAGCATTTTCTCTGATCTCTTTAGCTGTCTCTTTAACTCTCTCTAGCTCTTCTTTATCATAGTCTACTGGCCAATTGACCCAGCCTACATAGTCGCTACCAGCACATGTCTTGTTTAAAAGTTGTTGATGCAATTCATTTACTTTCTCTTGATAAGACAAAATGTCTTCTTGTAAATCTGCACGTGAATAATCCAAAGTAATCATAATAACCTATTTCTCCTCTAGAGCTTTTTCTATCCAAATTGGTAATTGTTTTTCTAAGGATGCGAAACCGATATTAGTAAGATCATAAATATTCTTCTTTGTAGGGATAGCATACTTACGATCAGCTTGGATCGCTTTTAAAGATAAACGCAATTGTCCTTGTTGATCAATATCAATGATCTTGACAACTACCTTTTCTCCTTTGCGAAAATAACGGTGCACATCATTAACAAAGTAGTTGCTTATCTCTGAAATATGGATAAGACCTGAAGTATTCTCATCTACTTTAACAAATGCTCCATAAGACTTTATACCAGTGATGACTCCTTGAACTACCTGACCAACTTTGTACATATAAAACTCCTCTCTTATTATAGCAAAATTGTTTTTTTGTTGGTAATAGAATATAATAATTAAGGTGATTTTATGTCTAAATTATACGTATTTGTCGCAAGTTTATTAGGTTGTTTGTTAGCTCAATTTTTAAAGCCCTTCTGTCATTATGCCATACATAGGGAATGGGATTGGAAACTAGTTGGAGCCAGTGGAAGAATGCCCTCAAGTCATGCTTCCCTTGTAACAGCCTTAGCTATTTCGATTGGCCTAACAGATGGCTTTAATTCTAACACTTTCTATATTGCTCTGTGTTTTGCTTGTATCACTTGCTTTGATGCTGCAAATGTTAGATATTATGCTGGTCAAAATATCTCACTAGTCCATAAACTTATTGAAGATCTAAAAGAACTTTCTAATATGAAACTACCTTTAGATGATCCAATCTATCAGAAAAAGATGAAAGAAGTATTAGGTCACACATATTTTGAGGTTCTTGGTGGCATAATCTTGGGAGTTGTTGTATCATATTTGTGCTACTTTATTTTTGGAGGTACATTTTAATGGAAGCAGAAGAAAAGATCAAAAAGATAGTCGAACATATCCGTCCATATATAAATGCTGATGGTGGTGACTTAGAATTCGTCTCATATATCGATAACATCGTTACTGTTAATCTAACAGGTGCATGTGTAGGTTGTTCAATGATCGATACTACCCTAAATGATGGTATCAAGGGTTGGATCATGGATGAAGTCCCAGAAGTAAAAGATGTCGTATTACATCAATCTTACTTCGATAGTATGGGCAATGGTTTTGATGCATATTTCTAAAAGTCGATGAATACATCGATTTTTTTTAGGAATCATATCCTTTACACGCAAATTATATAGTGATCTCTTAATTAATATTTTTTGGTTTATACCGTATTCGTTGACAATCGTGATACAAAACCATAAAATGAAATTAGAAGGAGTGATCTATATGAATTTTTATACTGTGAGGGATTTGAGAACAACACCTAAAAGTATCTGGCAAGATCTAAGTAGTGATGGGCAAGTGGTCATCACTAACAATGGAAAACCAACCGCTATTCTTTTAGATATCTCAGATGGTAGTTTTGAAGAAACCATAAAAGCTATCAAGCAAGCAAAAGCAATGATCGCTTTCAATTCCATGAGAGAAAAAGCTCACAAAAAAGGTTTCATGAGTGATGATGAGATTGAGCAAGAGATCAAAGCTTCTCGCTTGGACAAATAATACATTATGTTAGTTGTAATAGATACTAATATACTTGTTAGTGCTTTATGGTCAAGAAGTGGCTTGCCAGCTAAATTTGTTTCGTTGCTATTTACTGGTGAGATCATTGCTTGTTATGACTATCGTCTGTTACAGGAATATCGACAAGTACTTGCCAGAGAAAAGTTTGGTTTTACAAAATGGGAGATCAACTCTTTGATCGATTGGATTGTTGAACAAGGGATATCAGTGATAGCTCCAGAATCAAATGATTTTTTTATCGATGAATCTGATAAAAAGTTTTATGAAGTGGCTAAATACTGTAATGCCTTACTAGTTACAAGCAATAAAAAACATTATCCAAACGATGAAAATATCATTAGTGTAAAAGAGTTTTTTGATCAGATGATTTAAGTAAAAAGATCACTATCCCTTAAAAGAGATCAACACCCTACTATATCAGTGGGGCGTTTTTTGACAATGTTCACAAAATGTTCAGATTATCTGTACCATGCTACACATTGTTTTTGTTGACTAGTAATTCCATTTATTATAGAATATTAGCAGTTGGAAGGTGAAAGTGCTAAATGTTTGGATACTTACTTGGCAATCTTGAGATTATGACAAAAGAGGAAAAAAGCCTCTATAAAGGCCAATATTGTGGTTTATGTCAATCTCTAGCAAAACACTATGGTACAACGGGTCGGTTAACATTAACTTACGATCTAACTTTTGTTAATATGATACTAAGTGATGTCAATGATAGCCAAATAGAACAATATCATACTACTTGTCCTGTTCACTTGCTTAAAAAGCAAAGAATAATCACTAACAAGTATAACGACTATTGTGCTGACATGAACATCTATCTGACATATTATAAATATCTTGATGATATCTATGATGATAACTCTAAAAAAGCTAAAAAGAAGAGTGAAAAACTACTTCCTTACCTAAGCCAGATCGAAGAAAAATATCCAACTGTTACTTCTACGATCAAGGATCAACTTGCTTATATCAGTAAGATTGAAAAAGATAATATCTTAGATCCTGATCTCGGTAGTAATGCTTTTGGAGTCATCATGGGAGTATTATTAAGTGATCAAAGTGAAAACTGTAAGGAAGATCTCTACTCTTTCGGTTATCACTTAGGCAGGTTCATCTATATGATAGATGCCATCATCGATTTAAAAGATGATATCATCAAGCAAAGATACAATCCATTAGTCCGATTAGAAAACACTAACTATGAAGATATCTTAATGATGATTATGGAAGATGCTGATACTAGTTATCAGAAATTAACATTAAAGCAGAATAAGTCGATCATCGACAACATCGTATATTCTGGTATCTGGTCGAAATACCATTTAGCCAAAAAGAAAGGAAAATTGAAATGAGAGATCCTTATGAAGTATTAGGAGTAAGTAGAGATGCTACTGATGAGCAGATTACTAAAGCCTATAGGACTTTAGCGAAAAAGTATCATCCAGATCTTAATCCTAATAATCCTCAAGCAGCTGAAAAAATGAAAGAAGTCAATGCCGCTTATGATGCTATCAAAAATGGCACGGCTCAATATCAGTCTTATAACGATCAACAAAACACATATAGTCGTTATAGCCAATATGGCAACCCATATGACTTCTATGATTTTAGTGACTTCTTTGGTCGTCAACAAAGAGCTTCTCAAAACTATAGTGATCTAGATATCGCATATCACTACATTCAAGCTGGCCAATACCAACAAGCCTTAAATGTTCTTAACAACATAGAAGTTAAAAATGCTCAATGGTATTACTGCAGTGCTCTTGCTCATTACTACACTGGTAATAAAGTGACAGCACTTGAACACATTGAAAAAGCTTGCCAATATGAACCAAATAACTCAACTTATCAACAGACAAGAGAAGCTATCAAAAATGGTAGAAGAAGCTACCATAGCTTCCATACTAATTACTCTCAACCTTTTGCTAGAGGTGGATCATTATGTATCTCATATATGATCTTAAACTTGTTATGTTCGATCTGTTCCGGTGGTAGCATGTGCTATTGGTTACCATGTTTCTTTATCTAAGGAGGTTACAAATGAATAACTTTAAATATAAGATGCAGAATTTTCTTTATAGGACCGGAAGTAAGTTTCAAAGCTTCATGGTCGGCAGATATGGCCCAGACCAACTATACAAAGCAACAACTTACTTTGTCATGTTCTTATTGATATTACAGATATTTGTTAAAAGTAGTTATCTTTACATCTTTACCTTAGTAGTACTTTTCTTAAATATGTTTAGACCATTTTCAAAGAATTACGCTAAAAGATCTAAAGAAAATCAAATTTACTTATCTATCTCTTCGAAGGTCAAGAATTTCTTCAATTTCCAAGTAAAGAAGTTCAAAGATAGAAAAGAATATCGTTATCGCAAATGTCCTAACTGCAAGAAGATGTTGCGTTTAAAGAATCAAAAAGGCAAACATACAGTATGTTGCCCTAATTGCCATAAAGATTTCGACGTAAGAATTTAAAAAG
>CAVCVO010000069.1:0-9105 GCA_963606005.1 Anaerovoracaceae bacterium | reverse complement strand
AAAAAAGATGGCTTTTATACCATCTTCTTAAGCAAATAATTTAAATATTCCGACTGTGCCGTAGCAAGCAAGTGTCATGATGATACCAGCTAAGATAACACCAAGTAATATAGACAAGAAGCCTTTTTTGAAATCAAACTCTAAGATTGTAGCAACAAGTGTGCCACTCCATGCTCCAGTTCCTGGAACAGGGATGCCTACAAATACTGTTAAGGCTAAGAATCCATATTTACGGACTGCTTCGGATTTCTTATAAAGTTTCTCTTCATATTTTGTAAAGAACTTGCCAAAAGTTTTAGTTGTCTTTAACCATTTGATGATCTTCATTCCAAATAATAGTAATAATGGTACAGGTAGCATATTAGCTATGATACATATTGGTAAAGCCTTTTGCCAAGGGATACCAACTGAAGCACCATAGATAAGTGCACCTCTCTCTTCGATAAGAGGAATCATTGAAATGATGAATAAAGCAAACTCTTTAGATATATGAGAGAAAAGATTAAAGATCGTTTCAATCATTATTTAATAATGCTTTCGTTCCAAACCTCAAGAGGTTCAAATCCTAATAACTTAACAACAGTAGCAGCAACGTTACTTAAACCAAAGTTGCCTTCTTCTTTCATTTCAACATCATTGTTGTAAATGATGAATGGAACTTTGTTCAATGTATGAGAAGTTTGAGGCACGATTGGTGCATCCTCTTTTTTCTTCTTTTGATACATTTCATCAGCATTACCATGGTCAGCTGTGACAATGACTGTGTAATTTAATTCATCAGCTACTTTTAAGATACGTTTTAAGCATAGATCAACAGTCTCAACACCAATGATAGTAGCTTGGTAATCTCCAGTATGACCGACCATATCACCATTAGGGAAGTTAACTCTTAAGAACTGATACTTTTGAGTCTTCATAGCCTCTAATAATGCATCAGTAACTTCTGCAGCCTTCATCCAAGGTCTTTGATCAAATGGTACAACATCTGAAGGAATCTCTAACCAATCTTCTAATGTTTCATCAAATTTTTCACTTCTATTACCATTCCAGAAATAAGTAACGTGACCAAATTTTTGTGTCTCACTTAAAGCAAATGATTTAACTTTCTTATTAACTAAGAACTCGGATAATGTATGTTTGATCTTTGGTGGTTCAACTAAATATTTATGAGGGATATGTAAGTCTCCATCATATTCCAACATACCTGCATAATAAACATGAGGATATTTATTTCTCTTGATCTGAGGCATATCTTCATTATCAAATGCTCTAGAGATTTCTAAAGCTCTATCACCTCTGAAGTTGAATAATACAACTGAGTCATGATCTTCAATAGTTCCTACAGGTTTACCATTTTCAGCAATGACAAATCCTGGAAGATATTGGTCATCAAGATCTAATTCATTTCTATATGTTTCGATAGCTTCTAATGCTGAAGCAAATTGTCTTCCTTCGCCTTCAACATGGATCTTCCAACCTTTTTCAACCATATTCCAGTCAGCTTCATAACGGTCCATAGTGATGACCATTCTTCCACCACCTGATGCGATCTTTGAATCAAATGTAGAATCATTCAATTCAGCCATCTTATCTTCTAACTGTTTAACATATATTTGAGCAGTTCTAGGTCCAACATCACGTCCATCAAGTAAGATGTGTACTCTAACTTTACTGATGCCTTCTGCCTTAGCTTCTTCCATCATAGCCATTAAATGGTTGATGTGAGAGTGAACATTACCATCTGATAATAGACCTAAGAAATGTAAAGTATGACCTTTAGCATTTTCTACTAGTTCTTGCCATGTTTTTGACTTATAGATCTCTTTTGAAGAGATAGATTCATTTACTAATTTAGCACCTTGAGAATAGATTTGACCACAACCTAATGCGTTATGACCTACTTCAGAGTTACCCATATCACCATCTGTAGGAAGTCCTACTGCAACACCATGAGCACTGATGGCTTTCCATGGACAATCATTCATTAAATGATCAAGTGTAGGAGTATAAGCATTTTTAACAGCATTACCATAACTACTATCATTTAATCCGACACCGTCCATTACGACTAATACTACCGGTTTGTTTTCCATATAAAACATCTCCTTTTTTTACCTTTATAATATTAACATTTATTAAGAAATAATGCATTAAGAAATGAAATGTAGTAAAATCTAATCACAACAGTTCGTTAAAAACTAGGTTTACTTTAAGGAAGGAGGAAGATAATCAATGGAAAGAAGAAAAAAATTTCTTATTGATTTTGCTTATTTGATCTGTATTTTAGCTATTGTGTATGTTATTGGTAAGTATTTATTACCAGTAATTGTTCCATTTATCATTGGCTTTGTGATCGCTTTTTTTGCTAGAAAGATCAGTATTGGTGTATTTAAGAATACAAGAAAAGAGGTACAGATTGTTATATTAGTCATACTTGATATTTTAATTGTTCTTGCTATCTTCTTTATTTCAATATTTGCTTTCAACCAGATCACTAAGATAAATTATGCTGGTATCTACAGTAATTATATTGAACCTGCTATCAATACTATTTATACAAATATCAGTGAATTAAACAAAGAGTTACCTTATGAGATTGAAGAAGTAGTAGCCAAGGCATTGTCAGCTGTATTTGACAGTTTAACTTCTATGTTATCTAAATTATCAACAATTTTAGTAAATTTCATCAAGAATCTTATTTCTGGTGTTCCAACTGCAATAGTTACTACTATCGCAATAGTTTTATCTTCAATCTATTTTGTCTTTGATTATGAAAAGATTATTTACTATTTCTACAAGATGTTACCAAAGAAAACTACAGATCTTATTGATGATCTGATCACTTTTGTTAGAGATAATATCTTTAAAGTCATTAAAGCATATATTGTAATCATCTTTATCACTTTTACTGAATTACTTATTGGATTTTTGATTTTAAGGATCAATAATTGTTTTGCTCTAGCTATGGCAATCGCCATCATGGATATATTGCCTATTGTGGGTGTAGGTACTGCCCTAATACCTTGGTTCATCATTGAATTCATCTTTGGTAATTATATTACTGGATTAGGCTTATTGATCCTTTATATAGTCATAACTGTGATCAGAAATATCATTGAGCCAAGAATGGTTGGGGTAAACTTAGGTTTACCACCATTATTGACTCTTATAGGAATGATTGTTGGATTAAGATTATTTGGCCTTGTTGGAATGATTGGTTTCCCATTATTATTTGCTTTCTTGATCTATCTAGATAGTTTGGGGAAGATCACAGTATTTCCTAAAAAAGAGTAATTGAGACATCGGTATATTGCCGATGTTTTTAATAGAAATTTCACAATTATGGTTTACAATGAAATTGGTGTTAGAAGTGACAAAAGAAGAAAAGTATTTACAACAGATCGAAGAGATTGCTAAAGATATATTGGAATCTGAAGGTATGAACAAAGAGAGATTATTTGCTCATCATGGTGATATCTCCTGCTTTGAACATTCTTTAAAAGTGACTCTAGAAAGTTTGTATATCAAAGATAAATTTAACTTAACAGTTGATGAAACTTCTCTTATAAGAGGGGCTTTGTTACATGATTATTATTTATATGATTGGCATATCAGAGATAAAAGTCATAGATTACATGGCTTCTTTCATGCTGAAAAAGCTTTACATAATGCTTGCAGAGATTTTCATCTAAACAAAATTGAAAAAGATATCATTCGTAAACATATGTTCCCTTTAAATTTAGCTTTACCAAGATATAAAGAAAGTTGGATAGTGACTTTAGCTGATAAAAAAGTAGCTACTAAAGAAGTGATAGATAATATCATCGATAAGTTTTTGGTCAGAATATAAAAAAGATCAAGGAGGGAACCTTGATCTAAAGTAACTTTGCTCATGTAAGATATATCAATTAGTGATCTGTAGGGATAAACTCATCTTTGTATTTTTGGATAAAATGTTGGAATTCGGAAAAGACAGGATAAGATGAGCTGGAATCTTTGATATATCTTTCATATATCTTTTTAGCAAAGTAGTTGATTATTTTAAACAATAACCATCTTGCGATCATTAAAGATCTTACGAATTTAGAAGTTACTTTCAATATCCGCCATAATAGAAACGCTAAAGATCTAAATAGACTAGCGGATTGAGTAATGTAAGGTGGTATGCTCTTGTAATAAGCTACAGCTGCTTTGGTTTCCTTTTGGATAAACTGTTTCATCACAAAAAATCCTCCTTAACAGACTAGAGTTTAGTCTTATCAAGGAGGTTATTAAACTTATAATGGTCATATCGTGTAAAAAATCACGACATTTTTTTGTTATTGTCTAATTATTTTCTGCTTCAGCAAATCTTTCTAAGATATTACTTATGTAATCTTCACCTATGAGGATATTTAGATCATTGATGTAATTTTCAATGTCATTTGGTGCTCCCCTATTTATCCAATCATTAGCTAAACCAACTATTGCATAAGTAAAGGCATTAACAACAAAATCAATCTTCTCCTTAGAGACTTTTTCAGCTAAAGGTTCTTCCATTACTCTTTTACGGATAAGTGGTGAAAAGAAACTAGTTAAGAATTGATGATAATAGATATAGTTACGATTATCATAAGCATTTAATAACATTCTTCTTTCATCTGTTAAGAAAGTTAATAATGATCTTACTTTTTGTAGTGGAGCAGCATTTTTAATATCTTCTTTTTCAAATCGTTCTGTTAGATAGTGTTTTAATGTCCATTCCATTAAGGCATAGATATCTGTAAAGTGATAGTAGAATGTTTGTCTATTGATGCCACATTGGTCAGTTAAATCTTTGATTGAGATCTTATCGATAGTCTTAGTTTGTAATTCTTTGATCAATGCATCGGCTAAAGCTTTTTTGGTCAATTGGCTCATTATTTAACCTCCTTAATAGTTAATTTAGTCTTATTTTCTAATAATTGATGACAGCTTTCTTTATCTGATCTAACATAGCTATCTTCTCTTAGATATAGTGGTCGGTTGTTTAAAGTTGTGATGATCAAGATATCTTTATAGATCATCATTTGTTTGATATGTTCGTATTTGATCACATCTGCTTCATTTAGTGAAGATTTAAATCTGATTTCTTTGTCGTTTAACTCGATGGTCATGATAAATGGTTTACCATTTCCTCTTTTTAATAAAGTCTTATATCTTGTAACATTGATGATATAAGGAACTAAAAAGAATAAGATAGGGAATATCACTATAGCAAATATACCCATGACTATTGCATAAGTATATTCTTGTAAAGTGATCGATTGAATAGTCAATACTAATAAGGCAACGATTATTACGATCGAAGTGAATAAGTTAGTGTTATAGCGAGTATGGTAAATTGCGATCGTTTTATGAAATTGTTTATCATATTCACTCTTATTTATAATCTTAGAATCTATCATAAATCATCACCAAAATTATTTTAACTAAAAAAGACCTAATAATTCAATAATATAAAGTTAGTTTTATAAAGAAAAGGCTTAAAAATGTTCTTGCAATTAAAAATTAGTGTGCTATTATATCTTATCTTTGACAGTTTTAAGGACAAAAAAAGGCGAAATATCACCCCCCGGGGTATGTAATTTTGCCTTTTTTCGTTTTGCTCATTTGTGTAGTAATTTATTTATAATTTTGTATTTTTTACTATATTTCTGATCTTGTCTGTAGGATTGATCTGATAGTCTGTACGGAAGCCAAACACCTCATGTAACTTATCAGTTAGCTCTGTTCTCATATATGTTGGTACATATCCATCTCCTGATATTTTTAATAGTTTGTATTCTCTTAAAGTGGAGATGATCTGATCTGTAGTGTATTCATTGTTTAACTTCTTCTCAAGTACTCTATATACCATTAGAGCTACAAAGCAGATAAGGAAATGTGCCTTGATCCTATCTTCCCTTTGTAAGTAAACAGGTCTAGCTTCAAAGTCTGTCTTCATTATCCTAAAGGATTCTTCTATCTCCCATCTTCTTTCTGATATAGTAAGTATGTCCTCAACTTTATCTTCAAATAAATCAGTAGTAACTGCATAGAATCCATCATACTTGGCTTCTTCAGCTATCTTACTTTCATCTACATAGTAATCATCCTTAACCCCTTCTTGTACTTCACCAGAAGTTTTATCAATGATATTCTTACTAACAAATCTAGCTGGGTCATTCTTATTCTTCTTGTTGTTTTTGATGGCTCCACTTTCTACTTTCTTGGTGATCGTCTCAACTTGCTTATCTCGTTTATTCTTTTTGTATAGAGCATACTTAGGAGAATAAGTGACAATAAGGCTCTGTTCAACAGTTTTTAAGTCATATGGAGCTTCTTTATAGTAAAGATGAGTCATATAGTTAGGATCTTCATCTTCTAAATTGTTGATATCATTTATCTCTTTATCATCACCAACTCTTTTAAACCCATAAGGTGATAAAGCCCAATCTTTAGTTTCTCCTTTTAATGACTTGAGTGATTGAGTGATGATAAAACCTCTACCATCAACATGGTTAAATCTCTTGTTAGTCTGTGAAGATAAGCCAGCATCAGTACAAACAATAAACTTATCAAACCCAAACTCATTTATGATCTTGCTTTCTGTAGGAGTCATACTTTTCTGCTCATTCTGATTACCAGGGAATATATTATAAGCTAATGGTATTCCATCACCATCCATGAATAATCCCATCTGTACTATTGGGTCAGGGCGATTATTCTTTTCTTTATCAAATTTTCTTAGCTCATCTTCTTCTGTTATCTCAAAGAAGTAGTTAGTGCAGTCATAATAAAGAATCTTATTGTTTCTCTGTATAACGAAATTGGAGTTTTTAAAGAGCTCTGCTTGAATATAATCATCTTCTTCAGCTAAGACATTCAAAGCTCTATATACATCATGTAACTCATATTTAGGAGGTTCTAGGAAGTCTTTACAAGACTCAAAGGTGGCTCTTTTACTACAAGGAGTTAGTACTCTTGCGAATATAAGATCAGAGAATATGGACTCCATGTTGTATTTATAACTGTGGCGATTTTTAATATTCCTAAGAATATTTTTAAATTTCATCTCATAAAGGATATCTTGTAGAAACAAATAACCAGCTTGGAAAGTTCTTCTTTTATCCATTTCAATTTGAACATTTTGGTCAAGTACAATGGAAGTAGCAGTAGAAGATTGTATTTTCTCAGTTTTATCTTTAGCGAGTTTCTTAGCCCACTCAATGACTTCATCTTCGGTTGAAAAACCATTAGATTTCATTAAGTCTTCCATCTTACCTAATTTTTCTACTGTTTCACTAGTAACCCTATTATCCTTACGAACGCTCTTAGTCAGGTACAAAAGTTTAGATGATTTAGTGTTAGTGATAGTTAATCGCATAGTAAACCCTCCCTCACGCATCCATTATAGCACGAATTACTACAAATTACTACATATAAATACATAATTTTTGACAAATAAAAGGCCTTGAATTTACGTATAAGGCCATTTTTAAGCGATTCTAGAGACTTTTATGATTTTTTGAAATTTAAGGGTGTCAAAGACCCGCGATCGTTTTATGAAATTGTTTATCATATTCGCTCTTATTTATAATCTTAGAATCTATCATAAATCATCACCAAAATTATTTTAACTAAAAAAGACCTAATAATTCAATAATATAAAGTTAGTTTTATAAAGAAAAGGCTTAAAAATGTTCTTGCAATTAAAAATTAGTGTGCTATTATATTTATACACGTAATGCGCCCTTAGCTCAACTGGATAGAGCGTTTGACTACGGATCAAAAGGTTGCGGATTCGATTTCTGCAGGGCGCGCCATTTAGTTTTCGAATACGGGATTCCGTATTTTTTTTTGCAGTTGAAGTCCAACTATGATAATTATTTGAGTTGTAATAACTGATTTAAAACACTGTATTAGATTGGCAAGTGGTTTGAAACTGAGATTGTATTTATAAGCTATCTGTCATAGAAAAATAATTTGCTGTTTCTTTGTATACTTTGATCAATTCATCAATTTTTTTAGACTTATATCGGTAAAATAAACCATAGGTTATAAAAGCATCCTTGATTGGTATAAAGCAAATGGAAGGTAAGCAAAGAGCCTTATAAAGTAAAGGAGATATTGTGATTGTTTGCCCATTTATCAAAAAATGATCGTAAGCAGAACGTGTAGAATTAGTAATAATTGTATTATTTTTAGATAAATATGAAGTTGGTATTTCCGAAAGAATACTCTTACTATTGCTTAAATCGATTTTAAAGTTATTAAGTTCAGAATAAGTCATGTTGACTTTTTTACACAATGCATTTTTATTAGATGTAACAATACATAATTGATCTTGATAAATTGGCTCGAAATTGATTGATTTATCCCATTCTTTTTCGTGACCAAAATAACAGGATATGATATCATTTTTTAATGCTTCATAAAGGTCTTCGTAATTTGATGAGTAAATTGTAAGATTCTTATCATTGAAAATAGTAGCTACATGAGAACTAATAGGGTTTAAAAATGAAATATCTACACCAAAAACTAAATTGTTGCTAATAGAAAACATTTTTTCTTTTACTTGATCATAGTCCGAAAGATAGTTTTCAACAAATGTTTTAAATTGCTTTCCAGCAGCAGTAAGTGTGCATCCTAATTTTCCACGGTTGAATAATTTTACATTAAATTCTCTTTCAAGAGTATTTATGTAATAAGCAATTTTTTGATAACTTGTACCGTGCTTTTTCGCAACAGATGATAAACTTTTATCATTAACTACTTCTAAAAATAATTTGGCTTGATGATTATTCATATTTTAAACCTTTCTATCTACAAAAAATATTTTATGTTAATTCAAATAAATAGTAAATAGGCAAATAATATTTTACAAAGTAAAATGAATATAGAAATAGGAGTTAAATGCGAATGGAGCCAGGAAAATAAGCAATAAAGTTAATTAAATTAAAAAATGAGTAATTAAATACACAAGCCTTGTTTTACAAGAGAGGAGATAGGCGCAAAAACAAGGTGAAAAATGCGCAGTGTTAACAATGAAAAAAAGAATAACTTTAATTTTAGCTATTTTATTAGTGGTTTTCACAGCATTAC
>CAVCVO010000068.1:0-30477 GCA_963606005.1 Anaerovoracaceae bacterium | reverse complement strand
TATAAATTTACCTCTTTCTTATTAATTATACACTATATTTAGGCCACATAAAAAGCGACTTATTCAGTCGCTTATTTATAACAAATTACTTTGTAAATTCAATGTATGCCATCGGAGCTGCATCGCCTTTTCTAACGCCAGTCTTTACAACTCTTGTATAACCACCGTTAACATCTGCGAATTTAGGTCCAATTTCATCGAACAACTTCTGTAAAGCAGTCTTGCCAGTTGCCTTATCAGCAACTACATCTTTAACGAAACTTGCTGCTTGACGACGTGCATGTAAGTCGCCTTTCTTAGCTAAAGTAACTAATTCATCAACAACAGTTCTTAATTCTTTTGCTTTCATTTCAGTTGTATTGATCTTACCGTAAACAATCATATCGGTTGCTAAGTTACGGAATAATGCTTTACGATGGTCGGCCTTGCGTCCTAATTTACGATTTTGCATTTCAGGTTTTCCTCCTTAATCATTCTATAAATCAGCTTGAGCAAATCCCTTGCCGATTGCCTGAAGCTTTTCTTTGATCTCTTTGAAAGATTTCTTTCCGAGATTTCTAATTCTCATCATTTCTTCTTCGGTACGTTGAGTTAATTCATCGACGGTCGCAATTCCCGCACGCTTTAAGCAATTGTATGAACGTACAGTCAAATCAAGATCTTCGATAGGCATATTATTACCTTTGATAGTATCATCAGTAGTAACATCTTTGATAAGTCCACTAATTTCATTGACATCATCCTTAACAGAAGTCAATAACTGTAGATGTTCGATCAAGATCTTGCTAGCTAAAGCAACTGCCTCTTGTGGTTGAATAGCTCCATTAGTCCAAACTTCAATTGTTAAACTATCATATTTAGCATTCTGCTTAACACGAGTAGGTTCAACAGAGAATGTAGCTTTTGTAACTGGAGTGAAGATAGAATCAGTATAGATAGTGCCGATTCCTTGAGAAGAACCTTGATAAATTGCTTTATTCTCGTCTGAACTCAAGTAACCTCTGCCTTTCCTTGCTCTTAATTCCATTTCTAACTTGCCACCTTCGGCAATATGACAAATTACTAACTCAGGATTTAATACTTTTACACCAGTAGGACAAATGATATCACCAGCAGTGACAGTTTGTTCACCAATCGCATTAATCCTTAATGTATAAGATTCATCATCATCGATATCTAAAATTAAGTTCTTGATATTAAGAATGATAGCTGTAACATCCTCAACGATTCCTGGAATAGCTGTAAATTCATGATATACACCATCAATTTTAATTGAATATACGGCACCGCCTGGCATAGCGGCTAATAATACCCTACGAATAGCATTACCGATAGTAGTACCAAAACCTCTTTCTAAAGGTGATAATACGAACTTGCCATAATGTTCATCTTCAACGTACTGTTCAATTTTAAAATCTGCTCTTTCAAATTGTTGCATCAACTATTCCTCCTATTAATTTCTAACCACGTGGACGTTTTGGTGGACGACAACCGTTATGAGGGATAGGAGTAACATCGTTAATAGAACTGATCTCTAATCCAGCTACTTGTAATGATCTAACAGCAGCTTCTCTTCCAGGTCCAGGTCCTTTTACGTTAACATCAACTGTCTTCATGCCATGATCAACAGCAGCCTTTGCAGCAGCTTCAGCAGCTTGTTGAGCAGCGAATGGTGTTGACTTACGTGATCCTTTATAACCTAATGCTCCGGCACTTGACCAAGCAATAGCATTACCGTTTTCGTCACAGATAGTAACGATAGTATTGTTAAATGTAGAATGAATATGAGCGACACCACGGGCAATATTCTTTCTAACTTTACGTTTTCTTACAGTTGTTTTCTTATTTCCTGCCATATAATATTACCTCCTGTCAACTATTTCTTCTTATTAGCTACAGTACGACGTGGTCCTTTACGTGTACGAGCATTTGTTTTAGTTCTTTGTCCATGAACAGGTAAGCCTTTACGATGTCTGATACCTCTGTAGCAACCGATTTCCATAAGACGTTTGATATTCAAACTTTGTTCTCTTCTTAAATCGCCTTCTACTTTGATCTTATCAACTTCTGTACGTAAAGCATTTTCCTGTGCATCAGTTAAATCTTTTACTCTGATAGTAGTGTCAACACCTGCTGCAGCACAAACTTCCTTAGCAGTTGTAGCACCGATACCATAAATATAAGTTAAAGCAATTCCCACACACTTATCGCGTGGAATATCAATACCAGCTATACGAGCCATATTTCTCTTTCCTCCAATTAACCTTGTCTTTGTTTGTGTTTAGGATTTTCACAAATAACCATGACGCGTCCTTTACGCTTGATTACACGGCATTTGTCACAAATTGGTTTTACTGATGGTCTAACTTTCATAGTTTTTCCTCCTAGACTATTTGTGTCTGAATGTAATACGCCCACGTGTTAAATCATATGGTGAAATTTCAAGGGTGACACGGTCACCTGGTAAAATGCGAATGTAATTCATACGGATTTTACCAGAAACGTGGGCCAACACAACGTGTCCATTTGGTAATTTCACTTTAAATTGAGCATTAGGAAGTGTATCTTCCACAACACCTTCAACTTCAATAACGTCTTGCTTATCTGCCATTATCTAGTTTTCTCCTCCGATTTCCTTTAGGACCTTTGAAATCTGCTTATAAACATCTTCTTTAGACTGGCCAGCATCAATATCATAGACGATACCTTTGTTGCGATAATATTCTACCACAGGTTGAGTCTCATCGCGATAAGAATCTAATCTTACCATCAATTTTTCATAAGTATCATCATCTCTTTGATGTAAGCTACCACCACATTTTTCGCAAACTTCATTGTCCGCAAGCTTCTGCAACTTAATGTTGTAGATCGCACCACAATCCTTACACAAACGTCTATAAACAATCCTATCAACCAATAATTGTTCATCAATAACAAGATTGATGACAACATTGATACCTAAATCATCAATAGCTTCTGCTTGAGCAAGAGATCTTGGAAAACCATCTAACAGATAACCATTTTGACAATCATCTTTTTGCAGACGGCTCTTGACCATCGCAATTGTAACATCGTCAGGGACCAAAAGGCCTTGAGTTATGTAACTCTGAGCCTTTTGCCCTAATTCTGTTTGATGTTTAATTTCATATCTGAACATATCTCCAGAAGATATGTGTGCTACCGAGAAATTTTCAGTAATCAATTCTGACATTGTTCCCTTACCAGATCCGGCAGGCCCCATAATTAACATCTTAAGCATTACTTACTACCTCTTACCGAAGCCTCTGTACTCACGTTGCTTAGTCAATTTATCTTCTAGATCTTTTACAGTCTCTAATGCTACACCTACAACGATGATGATTGAAGTACCACCCATTGTGATTGTACTAGGAATATCAGTGAACATACTTAATAAATAAGGTAAAGCAGCAATGAAGCATAAGAACAATGCACCAAATACTGTAATCCTATTAAGTACTTTAGATACGTAACTAGTTGTCTCACTACCAGGTCTAACTCCTGGAATATAAGAGCCGTTCTTCTTTAAATCTTCGCTGATCTTTTCAGGATCTACCTGTAAGTTAGTGTAGAAGAATGTAAATGCAAAGATCAATACAACATAGATGATCAAACCACCTGCTGTTGTAAAATCAGAGATATAATCAAAAATTTCAACCAACTTCTTTGTGAAGTCACTTGATTGGTAGAATGATAAACCACTGATCAAGTTCATGATAGTCTTTGGAGCAACTAAAACAGTTGAAGCAAAGATTACTGGCATAACTGATGCACTGTTTATCTTCAAAGGTAAGAAACTTGTTTCCTTACTTCCACCTCTACCAGAGTTAGAAGTATATTGAATAGGAATCTTACGTGTTGCAGTAGATGTGTAAATTACAAGTACGATGATCGCAATATACATTACTACTAATACGATAAATTTTAACAAACCTGTAAATACAACTGAACCCTCAGCAGTAAAGTCAACTAATTGGGCAAATGATGAACTAAACTGATAAGGAAGGTTTGCAACGATACCAGCAAAGATGATCATTGAGATACCATTGCCAATACCAAATTGAGCTATACGATCGCCGATCCAAACTAATAAGAATGTACCAGCAGTTAAAATCGTTGCGATATACAAATATGTTGTAGTACTGTTATCTACCAAAATACCATAAGCACTATCAAACGTCATTGTTAAAGTGTACGCTTGAGCAAATCCCAATACTACAGCTGTATAACGAGTGATCTGGTCCATCTTTTGACGGCCCTTCTGCCCATTTTTCTGTAGCTCAGCAAGAGGTGGAATAATATCCATCGCTAACAATTCGATAACGATACTTGCTGTAATGTATGGTCCAACACCCATTGAAAATATTGAGAAAGTCTGCCAACTACCAGCACCCATGATGTTCATCATGGTTACTAGAGCATTAGAAGACAATCCAGAAATCAATTTAGATGTATCAATACCAGGAATGGTGATTGAAGCACCAATCCTGAATACTAACAACATTGCTAAAGTGAACAATATTCTTGAGCGTGTTTCCTTATTTCTAAATAAGGAGATAACGGTCTTAAACATATTAGATTACCTCAGCTTTTCCGCCCACTTTTTCAATCATAGCGACAGCAGATTTAGAGAACTTATTAGCCTTAACAACTAACTTCTTTGAAAGTTCGCCTTCGCCTAAAATCTTAACTCCGTTTTTCAAATCTTTAACTATGCCACAATCTTTTAACATTTCAACTGTAACCTCAGTTCCATCAGCAAATTTATTTAACTGATCTAAGTTTACAATGGCATATTCTTTTCTAGTATAGTTAGTGAAACCACGTTTAGGTAAACGTCTAGCTAAAGGTGTTTGTCCACCTTCAAAACCTAATTTACCCATTCCACCACTTCTAGCTTTTTGGCCTTTATTACCTTTGCCTGAAGTCTTGCCGTTTCCACTACCTTGACCACGGCCAAGTCTGAAACCGTCTTTTCTAGAACCTTCAGTATATTTCAATTCATGTAATTTCATATATTGTACCTCCTAGTAACGAATTTCAGTAGGCTTCTTGCCTCTTAATTTAGCTACTTCTTCAATAGTTACCATTGACTGTAATCCGCTAACAGTTGCTCTTACTAAGTTGATAGGAGTTCTTGAACCTAAACACTTAGAAATAACGTCTGTAACACCTGCAAGCTCTAATACGGCTCTAACAGGACCACCAGCGATAACTCCAGTACCATTAGCTGCTGGACGTAATACAACCTTAGCTGCACCATATTCACCAACAGTATCATGAGGTAATGTAGTTCCAACTAGTGAAACTTTAACTACATTCTTAGTAGCCATTTCTGTTGCTTTCTTAATAGCATCTGGTACTTCCTTAGCCTTACCAGTACCGAAACCGATACGACCTTTCTTATCACCAACAACTACTAATGCAGCAAATCTCATTCTTCTACCACCCTTAACAACTTTAGTGATACGATTGATCTTTACGACTCTTTCCTCAAATTCTTTTTCAGGACGTTCGCTTCTTCTGAACTTTCTATCATTGTTACGACGTGGTTTTCTATCGCTCTTTTCTGCCTTTGCAGCAGTTTCTACTGGTTGAGAAGCAACTTCAGTAACTTCTTCAACTTTATTTTCCATTTCTGTCATTGTTTCTCCTCCTATTAGAATTTTAATCCTGCTTCTCTAGCAGCATCTGCTAATGCTTTGACTCTTCCAGTGTATACATAACCACCGCGGTCAAATACAACTTTTTCAATATTCTTTTCTAAAGCTCTCTTAGCAACTTCTGCACCGACTTGCTTAGCTGCATCAATATTTCCACCATGTTCAAGCTTCATTTCAACTGAATTGGCGCTTACTAATGTAGTTCCTGTAGTATCATCGATGATCTGTGCATGGATATTAGCATTAGAACGGAATACGTTCAAACGTGGTGTCTCTGCTGTGCCTGAAATCTTAGTACGAACGCGGAGATGACGACGGATTCTTTCTTCATTTTTATGTGTTCTATTAATCATAAATCATTTCCCCTTTCCTACTTACCTGAAGCAGCAGTCTTACCTTCCTTACGACGGATGTGTTCACCCTTGTAAGCAATACCTTTACCCTTATAAGGTTCAGGTTTTCTAACTGCACGGATATTAGCGGCTAACTCACCGACTCTTTGCTTGTCGATACCTTTAACAATAATCTGTTGGTTCTTTGGACATTCAATTGTTAATCCCTCTTCAGCAGTGATTACTACTGGATGAGAATAACCCATGTTAAGTGTTAATGTATTACCACTAACAGCAGCTCTGTAACCAACACCTTCGATAACTAATTCTTTAGAGAATCCTTCAGATACACCAACTACCATGTTGTGTAATAAAGCTCTAGTAGTTCCATGTAACTGTTTAGTTACCTTATCATCATTTGGACGTTTAACAGTAATGATATTACCGTCAACATCAATATGGATCATTCCATTAAATTGACGAGTTAAAGTTCCCTTAGGGCCTTTAACAGTCACCTCATTACCTTCAGAAACTGAAACTTCAACTCCTGCAGGAATGGTAATCGTCTTATTTCCGATACGTGACATATTGTCTTATTCCTCTCTTTATCTTACCAAATGTAAGCAACGACTTCGCCGCCAACACCTTTCACCTTTGCATCTTTTTCAGTTAACATACCTTTAGATGTTGAGATGATAGCTGTGCCTAAGCCGTTTAATACTCTTGGTAATTCATCGGCCTTAGCATATACACGTAATCCAGGTTTAGAGATTCTCTTTAAACCGCTGATTACTTTCTTACCATTTTCACCATATTTTAATGTGATAACGATATTCTTCTTTGTTTCACCTTCTACAGTATAGTCAGTGATATAGCCTTCGTTCTTTAAGATCTTAGCTATTTCTAATTTTTCTTTGCTGCAAGGAATAGTTACACTATCATGTTTAGCTGAAACAGCATTTCTAATGCGTGTAAGCATATCAGCAATTGGATCTGTAATTGACATAGTGTTCTTTCCTCCTTTTACCAACTAGCCTTTCTTACTCCAGGAATCTCACCCTTGTAAGCTAATTCTCTGAAGCAGATACGGCATAACTTATATTTTCTGATAACAGAATGAGGTCTGCCACAACGTTCACATCTTGTATATGCTCTAGTTGAGAACTTTGGTGTTTGATGTGCTTTATTCTTCATTGATAATTTTGCCATAATTCCTCATCCTCCTACTTTGTGAAAGGCATACCTAATGCTTCTAATAAAGCATATGCCTCTTCATTTGTCTTTGCTGTTGTAACGATAACGATATCCATACCTCTAGTGATTGATACCTTATCGTAGTTGATTTCAGGGAAGATTAATTGTTCCTTAACACCTAATGTGTAGTTTCCTCTTCCATCAAATGCAGTCTTGCTGACACCTCTGAAGTCACGAACACGTGGCAAAGCGATATTAACTAACTTATCAAAGAAATCATACATTCTCTCGCCTCTTAAAGTAACTTTACAGCCGATCTGCATACCTTCTCTTAATTTGAAGTTAGCAATTGATTTCTTTGCTTTTGTGATAACTGGTTTTTGACCAGCGATTGCTGTTAACTCACTTACAGCTTCGTCCAAAGCCTTTGGATTAGCGATAGCATCACCAACACCCATGTTAACAACGATCTTAACTAATTTAGGACATTCCATGACAGAAGAGTAATTGAACTTTTCCATCATCTTTTTAACGATCTCATCGTTATATTTTTGATTCAAACGGTTCATATTTCTCCTCCTTATTTCTTAGTGATCTTAATCTCTTTTTGAGCTTTAGTCTTCTTATTGTATCTGATCTTCTTGCCATCTTCGATACGGTAACCAACTCTGCCGGCAACCTTTTCTTTTGTGTCATAGACCATAACATTAGAAATATCAATAGGTCCTTCTTTGCTGACCTTACCACCCTCAGGATTTACTTGAGAAGGTTTAACATGCTTTGTTAAGATATTAACACCTTCAACAACAACCTTGTGTTCATTAGGATATACTGCCAATACTTCGCCAGTAATTCCTTTGTCCTTACCTGCGATTACTTGGACTTTATCACCTTTTTTAATTTTCATAGCCTTGCCTCCTATAATACTTCAGCAGCAAGGGAAGCGATTTTAGTATAATCAGCATCTCTAACTTCTCTAGCTACAGGTCCGAAAATACGTGTCCCTACTGGTGATTTGTCATCTTTAATGATAACTGCAGCGTTGTCATCAAATTTAATATATGTTCCATTTTCTCTTCTTACAGGGTAAGTAGTTCTAACGATAACAGCTTTAACAACATCGCTCTTCTTTACGGTTCCGTTAGGAGAAGCACTCTTAACTGCACATACTACGACATCTCCAACAGATGAAGTCTTACGATTTGAACCGCCTAAACAACGGATAACTAATAATTCTTTTGCTCCAGTATTATCGGCAACTTTTAAACGAGTTTCATTACGAATCATATTTTGCTACCTCCTATAATACTTGTGCCTTTTCAACAACTTCTAATAAACGGAAGTGTTTTCTAGCTGATAAAGGTCTTGTCTCCATGATAGTAACTGTATCGCCTTCATTAGCAATATTGTTCTCATCATGAGCTAAGAATTTAGTTGAATTCTTTACACGTTTACCGTACATTTTATGTCTTTTAGCACTAGCAACTTCAACAACGATTGTCTTGTCCATTTTATTGCTGACAACAACGCCACGATAAACTTTACGAGTTGATCTTTCTTCCATATTTCAGATCCTCCTTAAGCATTGTTTTGACGTTCTGTCAAAACGGTTTTAATACGAGCAATAGTCTTTTTGATCTCTTTGATACGTGCTGGATTTTCTAAAACACCAGTAGCTTGTTGGAAACGAAGATCAAATAGTTCATTCTTTAATTCATCTACCTGTTTATTTAAGTTCTCATCACTTAATTGACGGATTTCTTTCATTTTTTCCATAAACTACTTTTCCTCCTGTCCTTTAACTACGAAACGTGTTTTGATTGGCAATTTGTGAGATGCAAGACGTAATGCTTCTCTAGCAACTGCTTCATCAACTTCTCCAACTTCAAATAAGACACGACCTGCTTGAACAACAGCTACCCATCCATCTGGAGCACCTTTACCAGAACCCATACGTACTTCTAATGGTTTCTTAGTTTTTGCCATATGTGGGAAGATCTTGATCCAAACCTTACCGCCACGCTTCATATAACGAGTCATGGCAACACGGGCTGCCTCGATCTGGTTGTTAGTAATATAAGCGCCTTCTTCAGCGACTAATCCGAACTCACCGAAAGCAACTTCTCTTCCAGCCTTACTACGGCCTTCATAACTGACTCTGTGAGGTCTTCTGTATTTTGTTCTCTTTGGTGTTAACATTATTCAGCAGCCTCCTTCTTTTCGCTTACTGTTGTTTCAGCAGCAGCGTTATTCTGTTTGTTTTCTTTTCTTGGACGATCGTTACGATTGCCTCTACGACGATCATTACGAGCATTGCCAAACTTAGGTGCTTCTGGTTCTTTAACCATTTCGCCCTTTAATACTTCACCACGGCAGATCCAAACTTTAACGCCTAAGATACCGTAAGTAGTCATTGCATTTTCCTTAGCGAAATCAATGTCTGCTCTGATAGTATGTAATGGAACAACACCTTCTGAATATCCTTCAGCTCTAGCGATATCAGCACCACCAAGTCTTCCAGAGATAGAAGTCTTGATACCTTTAGCACCAGCTCTCATAGTCTTTTGGATAGCTTTCTTTTGAGCAGTTCTGAATGATGCTCTTGCTTCCAATTGTTCAGCAATAGATCTTGCTACCAACTTAGCGTCTAGATCAGGATTAGCGATCTCAACAGCCTTAATGTTGACTTTCTTACCGTTAGTGATCTTTTCTAATTTCTTCTTTAATTTTTCAACTCTCTCACCATCTGTTCCGATGATAACACCTGGACGAGCAGTCTTGATGATGACTTGAACACTGTTTTTACTTCTTTCGATTTCGATTCTGCTTACTGCAGCATCCTTTAATTCAGCGAATAGGTAATTACGGATCTTAACATCTTCTTGTAATAAATCTCCGTATCCTTTTTCAGCATACCATTTTGATTCCCAATCACGAATTACGCCAACACGCATTCCGACAGGTGATACTTTCTGACCCATATTACTTCCTCCTATTCTCTTTCATCAACCACAACAGTGATGTGGCTGCTTCTCTTTAAGATCTGTGATGCAGAACCCTTAGCTCTAGGCATCCAACGTTTTAACACTCTAGCTTCATCAGCATAGCAAGCTTTAACATAAAGTTTATCTTCATCTAACTGATGATTGTTTTTAGCGTTAGCGGCAGCCGATTTAATGACTTTCGCAACGACCGGTGCTGTGTTTCTAGGTGTGAACTTCAATATAGCTAATGCTTCTTTAACATCCTTACCTCTAACTAAGTCTAATACCAGTCTGACTTTTCTCGGAGTCAAACGGACGTTTTTAGCAACTGCTTTTACTTCCATGATTAATTTTTCCTCCTATTAAGCCTTTTTGTCATCATCGGTATGTCCACCGAATTTTCTTGTAGGAACAAATTCACCTAACTTGTGTCCTACCATATCTTCAGTAACGTAAACTGGGATAAATTCTTTTCCGTTATGAACAGCAAATGTATGTTCTAAGAATGACGGATAGATAGTAGAGCGACGAGACCAAGTCTTGATAACTTCTTTTTTACCGCTCTTGTTCATTGCATCGACTTTCTTCATTAAATAATCATCAACGAATGCACCTTTTTTCAAACTACGACTCATTTTTCCTATCTCCTTTCATCTATTTACCTTTACGGTTACGAACAATATATTGATTGCTCTTGTTCTTATGTTTACGTGTAGTAACACCCATAGCTTTCTTGCCCCATGGAGTCATTGGTGACTTACGTCCAATTGGACACTTACCTTCACCACCACCGTGTGGGTGATCAACTGGGTTCATAACTGAACCTCTGACTGTAGGTCTTACGCCCATCCAGCGAGTTCTACCAGCTTTACCAACGTTTACTAGGCTGTGATCACCATTGCCAACAATACCAATTGTTGCACGGCAAACACCTAAGATCTTTCTAACTTCACCTGAAGATAATCTAACTAATACATATTTACCTTCAGAGCCTAAGATCTGAGCACTACAACCAGCGCTTCTTGCTAATTGTCCACCCTTACCAGGTTTTAATTCAACGTTGTGAATGAATGTACCATCAGGCATATTGCTTAATAAGCAACAGTTACCGACTTTAATATCTGTAGTTTCTCCTGAAACAACTTGCATACCAACTTTTAATCCATCAGGTGCGATGATGTAACGTTTTTCACCATCTACATAATGTAATAATGCGATAAATGCACTTCTATTTGGATCGTATTCGATCGTAGCTACCGTTGCTGGTACGCCATCTTTGTTACGTTTGAAATCGATCAAACGATATGCTCTCTTATGTCCACCACCTTGATGTCTAGTAGTGATGCGTCCGTTGTTATTACGTCCGCCATTTGACTTGATAGGAGCTAATAATGAACGTTCTGGCTTTGTTGCAGTGATATCAGCACTGTAATCAATAGTAGTCATTCCTCTACGACCAGGTGTCGTAGGTTTGTACTTTTTAATTGCCACTGTTTTTCCTCCTTACGCAATTTATCCGGAAATAGCGTTTTCTTCCGATATATCAAGGAATTAATCCTTGTTGTACAGATCAATCTTGTATCCTTCAGCTAATTTAACGATAGCTTTATGATAACCTTGAACTGTACCAGTATAACGTCCAACTCTCTTCTGCTTTTCTGCAGTGTTCATAACGTTAACTTTTTCAACTTTAACATTGAAGATTTCTTCAACAGCTTGCTTAACAGCTGTTTTGTTAGCACCCTTTGCTACTTCGAATGTAACTTTGTTATCTCTTTCTTGAGCTAACATTGATTTTTCAGTTACGATAGGGCGAATGATAATATCTCTAGCTGCCATATTACTGTAATGCCTCCTCAATCTTCTTAACTGCTGATTCAGTAGCTACTACTGTATATGCATCAGCTAATTCTAAGCAATTGATTCCATCAGCAAATTCAAATGATGCATTAGGAAGATTTCTCATGCTTATTTCAACATTTTCCCAATTTTCGTCAACATCGAATACGAATAATACTTTACGATCAACGCCTAAGTCATTCATAACCTTAACGAATTCTTTAGTCTTAAATGTTTCAAGTTCAATCTTGTCTACTACCTTGAATGAGCCTTCAGCAACAGCAGTTGATAAATAAGAACGTAATGCTAATCTAGCAACTTTTCTGTTGATCTTATAAGCATAGCTTCTTGGAGTAGGTCCAAATACGATACCGCCACCCACGAATTGAGGAGCAGTCTTTTGAGCATGTCTAGCTCCGCCTGTACCTTTCTGACGGATTGACTTTTTGCCAGTGCCATGAACTTCACTTCTACCCTTAGTATCATGAGTTCCTTGACGTAATGAAGCTCTCTGCATAACAACAGCATCAAACATAGCTTGCTTGTTTGGAGTGATACCAAATACAGCTTCATTTAATTCGATGTCATGTAATTCTGTGCCTTTTTGGTCAGTTACTTTAATAGTTGTCATCTGTTAAGCCTCCTTAATCTCATAGTTGATCAATTCTACCGGATCAACATGTTTAACAGGTTTAACTGTTGTCTTAACAAATACCAAGCCTTTTCTAGGTCCTGGTACATTGCCCTTGATCAATAAGCAATTGTTTTCCATGTCAACTTTAACGATCTCAAGGTTCTGGTTAGTAGTTGTGTAATTACCTTCTTGACCAGCCATGATCTTGTTCTTGTTGATGTAACCATTGTTACGTCCGATAGTAGCCATAGAACCAGCAGTTCTATGGACAGGTCCAGTACCGTGAGTTTCAGATAACATGTGCTGATTGTTACGATAAATAGCACCCATGTAACCTTTACCACGAGATGTTCCTTGAACATCAACCTTGTCGCCAGCTGCAAATAAGTCAGCCTTAACAACTGCACCAACTTCTAAGTCAGCCATTTCATCGCTCTTGAATTCATGATAGAACTTTTTAGCAGCAGTGTTAGCTTTAGCAGCATGACCCTTGTTTGCTTTTGTAGCTTTGTTTTCTTTTAAATCTTCCATTCCAAGTTGTAGTGCTACATAACCGTCGTTTTCTACTGTTTTCTTTTGTGTTACAACATTTGGTGTAACTTCAACGACTGTAACTGGAATGAGCGTCCCATCATTCGTAAATACTTGGGTCATACCAAGTTTACGTCCCATTAAACCTTTCATGATGTCTCCTCCTAATCTTTAAAGCTTGATCTCGATGTCAACTCCGCAAGGTAATTCCAAATTTGTTAAAGCTGTAATAGTCTCGCTTGTTGGGCCGATGATCTCAACCAATCTCTTGTGGGTTCTGATTTCGAACTGCTCTCTTGAATCTTTGTACTTGTGAGTAGCTCTGATAACTGTTACTACCTGTTTTTCAGTTGGTAGTGGAACTGGTCCTACAACCTTCTTAGCACCATGTTTCATAGCAGCCTCAACGATCTTTTGAGTTGCTGCATCAAGTGAACGATGCTCATAGGCTTTCAAACGAATTCTAACTGAATTTTTTGCCATGGATATTTCCTCCTTTGCATGTCTATTTCCATGATAGACCCGTTCAATGCGAATTCCCCGACTACACACCATGACAACGCTTCTCAGTGTGCCGGCAACCTCGCACATCTATACGGTCGCACCTATAATTCTACTATAATCCCCCCTATATAGCAACACTTTTTTTTATTAATTTCACTCGCAAAAGAAAAACCAGTAAGTCCCTAGCTTACTGTCAATTTACACGTGAAGATCTCTATTCTTCAGTTCATTTTTCTCATCATAGAGAAGATTTTTCAAGAACAACTCCAAGTATTCTGTAGTTTCGTATATTCCCTTTTGTAGATTATTATAAATTAGCTCTTACTAATGCATTTCTAAAATACCAAGAATTTTGAGCAAAAACAATCATTAGTTGCTTCGTATCCTAATGCACGTAAATATTTGATAAAAAATACTGTAGTTGTTCTTGTGTTGCCTTCAAAAAAGATATGTAACTGCCATAAATTAGCGACAAACTCTTCCAAATGATGAACAATCTCATCTTTAGACATGCCTTTATAGCTAAAGTTCTTTCTTGAGAAAAATCATATTCCAAGGTTTCTCTTAATTAATCAGCACTACCATATATCACACTTTACCCATCTAATACCCACTCTTTTTTGGAAATATTGTAGTCCCTGATCTTAACTGCATAATTGTAGATATCTTTAAATAATCTACGATGAATCGATATAAAAGAAAATGATTTTTATGATAATATTTGAGCAATACGCACTGATACCTTATCAGCTTTCTCAATACGATTACCACTAACAGTTTCGCGATAATAATCATCAATAAGATCTTTTGCCTCTTTTATTGTGATTTTCCCTTCTATATTTTTATTAGCAATTTCCAATAAATAATCTGAAACACTTAGATCATCAACTTTCTGTAAGCCTATTGCTATGTTCCAACCATCATTCAATCTTGTCTTTTTAATATACTTCACAATATCAAAATCTTTTCCTTAAATCTCGATCATCAAATCTTCATCATAAAGTTGTTTTGCTAATTGCTTTAATGCAACTTTATCTTCTATTATATAAACCAACTTGTTTTTAGAAAGATAGCCTTTCTTTACAAAGTCACTCATAACTGTCTCTACATGTCGATAAGAAACACCTAAGCTTTCCGCAATCTGTACCTTCTTTACTAGAAACTTATTACCTTGTCTATTATCTAAGATAAACTTAGCTAAACGATCTTCAAATGGATAAGCAAAAGATCTTACAAGAGATAACGCTTCTGATCTTTCCTTATAAATAAGTTCAGAGCACAATTTTCTTAAAAAGAAAGTATCTTCCAATAACTTATCTTTACATTCATTTAAATCTATGGCTAACATGCGACATTCCATTAAAGCTTGAACACTGAAAGAAGTCATGTCTCTGATAAGTTCCATCTCACCAATAAGACAAGGTGCTTTAAGCGTTCTTAAGATTACAGACTTACCATTAGCCATCATCACTCTAATATTGCATTGGCCCGAGATCATTAAGTACAGATACTTAAAAGTCTCAGTCTCTTTTAAAACATATTCCCCACTTTCAAAGTCAATTATCTTAGTATAAGGATGCAAGTATTTTCTAAAGTAATTTATATAAGGTTTCTCATTTAAGTATCTATTAAGTAATTTAATATTATCTACTATCTCCATTTTGTCAAAATAGGATATTTCTCCTATTACTCCTTTCTTTTCTTAGATTATACTATCATTGTAAATAAAGGAGTAATTAATTATGAGTAAAAAAGTAAAAGTAATCTTAGATTGTGATGTCGGACATGATGATGCTATCGCTCTAATGTTAGCAGCTGGAAATCCTGATATCGACTTATTAGGCATCTGTTCAGTAGCCGGTAATCAAACATTACCAAAGGTATTAAGGAACACTTTAAATGTTGTTCAACACTTAGGGCTTGATATCCCAGTATATGCTGGAATGGATCGCCCAATGGTACGTGAGCAAATAGTTGCTGCCGACATCCATGGCGAAACTGGGTTAGATGGTCCAGTATTTGGTGAATTAAAGATCAAAGAACAACCAGAACACGCTGTTAATTACATAATCAATACTTTGATGAATTCCGAAGAAAAGATCACTCTTGTACCAGTTGGACCATTATCCGATATCGGTATGGCTATGAGACTTCAGCCAAAGATCATCGACAAGATTGAAAGGATCGTTTTGATGGGTGGAGCTTATGCTTTAGGAAATGAATCACCATCAGCTGAATTCAATATCTTAGTTGATCCAGAAGCAGCTCACGTTGTCTTCTCTTCTGGTGTTCCTATCGTAATGATGGGTCTTGACTTAACAAATCAAGCACTTGCTGATATGTCTATCATCGAGAGAATGGAAAAATTAGGTAACAAAGCAGGAAAACTATTTGGTGATATGATGCGTTTCACTTTCCAAACTCAAAGAAAATATGGCTTAGAAGCAGGCCCAGTTCATGATGTAACAGCTATGGCTTATGTCACTAGACCAGACATCTTTGAAACTAAACCAGCTTATGTAGAAGTATGTTTAGATAAAGGAATCTGTTATGGCAGGACAGTCTGTGACTTCCATGGTGTAACTAAGAAACAACCTAATACTTTGGTAGGAATGGGATTGAACTTAGAAGAATTCTGGAACTTTGTTGAAGAAAACATCAAAAATCTTAACTAATAAATAACAAAAAACAGTAAAGATATGAATCCCATCCAATTTATCAAAATGTTTAAAATATCTGTTGCATTTTAATTTTCATGGTGTTATCATATTTTTACTGAAGTTGTCCACGTAGCTCAGCTGGATAGAGCATCCGCCTTCTAAGCGGACGGTCGAGGGTTCGAGTCCCCCCGTGGACGCCATTTTTTTATTCACAAGATCACAATTGTGATCTTTTATTTTAAGCAGAAATCATCCAATTTATATTGGTAACAAATCTCCAAACTATCATTGATTGAGCTAATGTCTTAAATTCATTGAAATACTAGTTCTTTTAAAATCTTCTGGTGAGTAATATAGCATTTGTGCTAAAAAAGGTAAACAGATTAGCCATTTACCTCTTATCAACAAAAGCTATATTTCTTCTCTAGAAGCAGTAAACTCATTCATCAGCATTGTCTCTGCTAACTGCTTCGCCTCATTAACTATTAAAAAGTTATAGTCTTTTAACGCAAACAATTTACATATTCTCTTACATACATAGATCACTTTTTCACCATCATAGCCACTACCTATTCTTTCGACAGTTTGTTGATGAATACGATCTAAGAACAAGTTAGCATATTTAGTTTCTTCATCAGAAATTGTCACAACCTCATCAAAATATGCTTTTTCATCTTCATCTGACAATTTTGCTTCAATCTTCTTAAGTTTATAAAGTGTGTAATTCTTGTATTCAATAGATGCGATCTTATCTAGATCAAAATCATCAACAGCATAGTCTTTCAAATACTTATCGCTTATCTTCTTCAAATCATTAGGTAACTCTTCATTATTGTTTTCATATTCTGCAATACTTTGTAAAGCTTTTAACAAACTTAAGAATCTCTTTTTAAATTCAACGATATCTTCATTAGTACATTTCATTAAGCAATCATATGACTTAGTATCAAAGGCATACTTATCTTCATCGCCAATAAGAACAGACCAATATTGATCAACTATTTTAAGATGTCCATCATCAATTCTTTCAAATAACTCATCAATATATGCACAAACTATCTCTTCTATAGATAGTTTTCTATCATTATTTATTTTTTCCTTATCTTTTTTTATACAAACATTAGTCATCATTTAACACATCCTTTCTTTTAACATTTATAAATCAGGAGGTAAGTAGTAAGAACCACTTACCCCTTTTGTTTCACTATATAGCTACTTCAGTGATCTTTACGCTTTCTCTGATCTTTGCGATATCAGAAGAAATCAATATTTCTTTTTCTAATAGTTTTTCAACTGTTTTTTCAAGGAATTCACTATTAGTAAGCAATATCTGACGAACCTTGAACACATGCCTTTCAAGTTCACTATGAATTATGTTCTCAACATTGCTGAGATAGACATCACTTGGTGAATCTTCAAAGCCACTAACATCAACAAAACTTAAGCCACAAGTGCCATTAGCAGTCACGCCAGCTCTGATAAGATCAATGGCTTTTGATAAGTCAGTACTACAACCTCTAGCACAAGTATCAGAATAATGCATTTCAGTTGCCACTTTACCAGCTAAAGAGATTAAAATATCTTCTCTTCTATTATTAGTTTTTTCACAAAGGTGAACAAAACCACCTATTTCACTATCAGATTGGCTCTGAATTGAAGCTAAACCAACACTGCCTGACTTAAGTATTTCACTAACAACTACATGCCCTGCTTCATGTATTGCTGTCTTTTTTAGTTCTTCTTTATCTCTTTTAGGAAGATCATCATCTTGGTCATACCATAAGCGTAAGATAGCACGAATAATATCGCTCATCTCAATACTTTCTTTATTTTGATAAGCAGCATTGATAGCAGCTTCATTGATAATCTTTTCAAGATCAGCACAAGAACTATAACTGACCATTTTAGCAATATCAGCGTAATTTATATCTTCAGCAACTTTTTTCTGTGAAAGATAATACTTAATGATCGCTTCAGCATCTTTATCATGAGGAGGATTTAACTTATAAGTGCGATCAAATCTACCAGAGCGTAATAAAGAACGAGGCAACTTTTCAATTCTATTAGCTGTAGCGATGACAAAGACATCTTCATTTTTGAGATTATCCATACATGATTGGACGGTAACATACTCTTCAGAATCACGTAATCTACCACCTTCTTCAGAAAACTTGTCCATATCATCAAGTAAAATGATAGATGGTTTATTTTTCTTTGCTAATTCAAAAGTTTCAGCGATCTTATTAGAGAACTGATCTCCACCCACATCTCTTCTTAAAATAAATGAAGGCAAACCGCTTTCTTCAATAAAACATTCAGCTAGCAAACTCTTACCTAACCCAGGAGCACCATAAAGTAAGACACCTTTTGGCTTCTTTGCACCAAGTTTCTCATAAGAAGCATAATTGTGGATCATATCACAGATCTGTAACAATTCTTTCTTCACTGATTCATAACCAATAACTCTATCAAATGCGTTCATTCTTTTACCTCACTTTCTGAACTTCAATATACCTACGTTTTAAACGTTTATAAACACTAATCAAACAAACAAATAACGATCATAAATATTAAGATTACTCACTACAAATAGTGGTAAGAAGTGGTTGGGAGCTATAATCTACCATTTATTTTTCAAAGTCTCAAGAAAAAACCGGGCCAACTCTAAAACTTCAAGAAAAAGTACTGAATTTGTCTCATTGCAAGTTTTTACGTCTATCAAAGAACAGGCCCACCTTAGAAAAAGGTGGGAAAGGAATCTCAGTTTACCCAAATGAGCAACATTACTCAAAGAGAAAAAGTTGCGAACAAAAAAAAGACATACGAGATTAAATTCGATATGTCCCTCCGCATATAAAGCATAAAACTACTAACAAATAAAAACTAAATTATTTGTATCTCTCTTTGCAATTCAAATTCTATATCCTCAATAGAAGGCAACGAACCTTTAAAGTTATCTGGCAACAGCTTAGACAACTCATATGCTGAAACTCCCAAAGGTTGACTGCAGGCTTCCAAAGAGTATTGTGCCTTCACATTATCTTTGGACTTACATACAAGCAATCCCAACGTTGGTTCATCCCTTTCAGTTTTTAATTGGTGATTAACTGCCACCACATAAGTCCCTAATTGACCCGTATAAGATGATTCAAATTCCGAAACTTTTACTTCAACAACTACATAACAATGTAATTTTGTATGATAAAATAACAAATCTATAAAATTCTCTGTTAACCCAATTTCTATTCTGTATTCCCTACCTAAAAAAGCAAATCCATTTCCTAACTCAAGTAAAAATTTTTGTATATTGTCCATCAAGGCATCTTTTAACTCTTTCTCATTATAGCTTTGAGTCAAAGCTATAAAATCAAACTTATAAGGATCTTTAGTTATCTCTTGAGCCAAGTCGCTTTGCATTGGTGGAAGTGTTTGACTAAAGTTAGTAATTGCTTTCCCTTGACGTTCAAATAAATCAGTATCCATAAAGTTTAGCAAAGTAGCTCTCGACCAACCATTCTGTATTACTTTATCAACAAAAAATAGTGCCTTTTGCGGATTACCTTTGCATTTGTCTAATATAACTCTTTGATGTCCCCAGGGGATACAGAAAATATTACATTTCTCTAAATTGTCCACAAGTTGTGGACAATTTTCAGCTTGCGAATACATTTCATAAAAATATTGCATATATTTTAAATTGGTTTCAGAAAATGATTTGACATTCGGAAGTTCATTGCGTAAATCTCTACTAACCGTTCTATAAAAGGCTTGACCATAAGAAAAATACTCTTTCTTTTCATGAAGTTCTTTTCCCAATTGCCAATAGAAGTGCAACATCTCCGAATTAACTTTTACTGTTGCTTTTATTTGACTTGAACGAAAACGTCTACTAATTTCTGAAATCCACACGTTATACTGATCATTAGCTACCATCATATTTTCTATTTTATACTTCCAATGCAACACAATCCCAAATTTGTAATTAAAAATCTTATCACTTTCATAAGCATTGAATTATTGAATCAATTCTTAAGCCAAGAAAATTAGGTTTGTCACAAAAAAAACAACAAACGCAATTAGTTACATACATCTCTGTCTGAAAAGGCAATTCAGCAATACAGTCAACAACTCTTTTAATAATTATAATCCAAATATGTGAATAATTATTATATTTTTGTCAATTACCACATAAAAGATCGCCATTTCAGCGACCTTTATGAAACTATTCCTAATCTAATTCAAACTGACCAGTATAGAGCATGTAATACTTACCTTTTTGAGCAATTAGATCATCGTGATCTCCTCTTTCAATTATCTTGCCTTGCTCTAATACCATGATCGCATTAGAGTTACGTACTGTTGATAATCTATGAGCGATAACAAATACTGTTCTACCTGCCATTAAGTTATCCATACCTTCTTCGATTAGTTTCTCAGTTCTTGTATCAATTGAACTTGTAGCTTCATCTAAGATAAGTACTGGAGCATCAGCAACAGCAGCTCTTGCGATAGATAATAATTGTCTTTGACCTTGTGACAAGTTAGAACCATCACCAGTCAATACTGTATCATAACCTTCTGGTAATCTAGTGATAAACTCGTCAGCATTAGCTAATTTAGCAGCAGCAATGACTTCTTCATCAGTAGCATCTAATCTACCATAACGGATGTTATCCTTTACTGTACCAGTAAATAAGTGAGTATCTTGCAATACCATAGCTAGTGACATACGAAGAGAAGACTTCTTAATCCTACGAACATCAATGCCATCATATAAGATCTGACCATTATTGATCTCATAGAAACGATTGATAAGGTTAGTGATCGTTGTCTTACCAGCACCAGTAGCTCCAACAAAAGCGATCTTCTGTCCTGGCTTAGCATAGAAACTAACATCATTCAAAACTTGTTTCTTACCATCATAAGAGAAATCAACATCAATAAATCTTACATCACCACGTAAACGAACAAACTCTTCTTTACCATCATTGTTACATTTCCAAGCCCATAAACCTGTTCTTTCACTACTTTCAACAAGTTGATTATCCTCATTATAAGTAGCATAAACTAATGTAACATCTCCTTCATCATTTTCTGAAGGCATATCTAGTATATTAAATATTCTTTCAGCTCCCGCAATAGCTCTAGTCAAAGAGTTGAATTGTTGACTTATACGACTTAATGGGTTAGAGAAATTACGAGCATGTTGTAAGAACTCAACAAGATCTGCCACAGTGATCGTATTAGAGATGACAAAATAAGCACCCAAGATCGAACATATCGCAAAGTTAATATGTGACAAGTTATTAGATATAGGTCCTAATACACTAGCATAGAAGTTAGCTTTACTAGAAGCTTTTCTAGCTCTCTCATTAATTTGATCAAACTCATCTTTAACAATAGGTTCATGGTTAAATACTTTAACGACTTTCTGTCCAGCCATCATTTCTTCCATATAACCATTTAACTTAGCTACCGACTCTTGTTGTTCTTGATAGTTTTTAATAGAACGAGAACCAATGAACTTAGTCAATAAACTCATGACGATGATAAGAACAATGATAACAATTGTAAGGATAGGTGAGATCATTAACATCATCACAAATGTACTTACTAAAGTGACAATAGCCGAAACTATTGAAACTAATGAATCACCCATAGCATCTCTGATCGCACCAACATCATTAGTGAAGTATGACATAAGTTCACCATGTGTATTTGAATCATAGAATGATAAAGGAAGGTATTGCATCTTTGTGAACAATTGATTACGGACTTTATTTAATGTCTTATTGACTACTGTAGTCATCATTCTATCAGAAGCAAATTGTAAAACAGCAGTAGCCACATAAATACAACCCAATATCGCAATATAATGAACAAATTGTGGATAATTACCATTAAAATCAGAGATCATATTGCCAATAGTGACAAATAATGGATTGATCAAGTGAGTAGCATATACTAAACACAAACTATTGATGCCAATGATGATAAAGATTATCACTAACATTGGAATCTTATCTTGTAAAAATACTAATAATCTTTTAAAGGTTTGGATAGGATTGCTTGCTTTTTCATATTTTTTAGAATCTTTTTCAGCCATCTTACTCAACTCCTTTCATCTGTGTATAGTAAATATCTTGATAGATCTGATTATTCTTCAATAAGTTCTCAGGTGTATCAATATCAACGATCTTACCATCATCTAATACGATGATCCTATCAGCATCTTTAACAGATGCAACTCTTTGAGCAATGATCAAAGTAGTAGTTCCTTTTAATTCTTCTTTTAAAGCTTGTCTAATACAACTATCAGTATGAGTATCAACAGCACTAGTTGAATCATCCAAGATGATGATCTTAGGTTTCTTCAATAAAGCTCTAGCGATACATAAACGCTGTTTCTGTCCACCAGAAACATTGACACCACCTTGTCCTAGATCAGTGTCATATTTATCAGGTAAAGACTCAATGAAATCATCAATAGAAGCTTGCTTACAAGCCTTAACTATCTCTTCATCAGTAGCATTTTCATTACCCCATTTCAAGTTTTCTTTGATCGTTCCAGAGAATAAGACATTCTGTTGTAAGACCATAGCAACATCATCACGTAATTCTTTTAACTTATACTCTTTAACATCTCTACCACCGACTTTAACACTACCTTTAGTAGCATCATATAAACGCGGTATTAATTGGACTAAAGTCGTCTTACCACTACCAGTAGAACCAATGATACCAACTGTTTCACCTGAAGCAATATGTAAAGAAGCATCACTCAAACTTTCTCTTGCTGCTTTTAGATAAGTAAAACTAACATTTTCAAAATCAATACTACCATCTTCAACCTTGCCATCATAATCTCCATCAGTCAAAGTAGAATCCGTATTGATGACTTCTGATAAACGATCAACTGAACCTTTTAAACGGATGATGTTCATAAAGATCATACCCATCATAAGTAAGCCAATAAGTATCTGAGAGATATAACTTACAAAAGCAGTCAAAGATCCAATTTCCATTGTTCCATGAGCGATATCAATACCACCCAAATAATAAACAGCTAAGATACAACCATATACAACTAACTGCATGACTGGTCCTAATAAACACAACAGACCTTCAACATCAATAGAAGAAGTCATTAGATCATGGTTTACACTAGCAAATCTATCTTTCTCATGTGTTTCCCTAACATAAGCTTTAACAACTCTAACATTAGTGAAATACTCTTGTTCCATATCATTTAAGCCATCATATTTAGTCAACATATAACGGAATTTAGGCATAGCAATCTTACTCAACAGCAAAATAGCTACGATAACGATAGGTACGGCAACTTCAAATACCACAAACAAGTCTTTATTTAATTGGAAAGCAACAACAGCAGCAGCAACCATCATAAATGGTGCTCTGATGAACATCGTTGTCAACATTCTCAAACCTTGTTGAACATAATCTACATCCGTAGTAAGTCTTGTCAACAATGATGATTGTTGGAATCCATCAATATTTTCAAAAGAAAAGTCCTGGATCTTATTGAACACTGTCTTTCTTAATTCAGCACCAAAGCCCATAGACCCTACAGAACTCAAATAACAGCCAAGAGATCCTGCAGCAAATGAACATACAGCCATCAAGACCATCTTAATACCAAGATTAACAACAACATTTGGATCATCAGAAGAAATACCTGTATCAATGATCTGGGCCATTACCTTGGGTATATTTACTTCCAAGATTACTTCTACGATCAATACTAATGGGGCCAATATAATAAAAGGCAAGAACCTTTTAGTACAACTTAAGATTTTTTTCATCTTTATTTCTCACTTTCACATTCCAATTCTTTTATCAATTTATCCGGATTCTTTCCAGAAGTATAATCTGTTTCTAGATTCTTTAACATCTTATCAAACAGATTGTTCAACTGTGCTATCTCTTCTTCCGAAAAGTCTTTAAAAGCTAATTCATTTATCTCATCAAAACAAGATTTGAACATGACAATGCTCTCCTTACCTTGTTCTGTTAAAAACAATTGATTCTCTCTTGCATCGCTCTCACTAGTCTTACGATAAACAAGATTCTTCTCTTCTAATTTAACAACTGATTTACTGATAGCTGCCCTAGTAAAAGCAAACCTATCTGCGATTTCTTTTTGATTACAGCCAGGATGTCTACCAATATATTCTAGCATTGGCATCTGGCCAAAAAATAATTCACCATGTTTTTTCAAATTAACAGCATTATGCCATCTCTTCAACTGATTGATCCTTAAGATCTTGTAGGAAATCTCTGTATACATAATTCACCTCCGATAGTTAACACGTTAACTATTTTACTCTTTGGAAAATTTGTTGTCAATATCTTTATAACACAAGATCAAAATCTACCCCTACTTCCTTAACACTTACCACTTTACTTAAAGCGATCTTTGCTAGTAAGTCCGTACAATGACAAGGATAACATACTTCAATATCTAATTTAGAAAAATATTCACTTACATCTCTATTTAATTTCTCATTATTCAACATATGGAAACCACCAATGATCCCCAAGATATGAGTCTTACAAGTTATTCTTTTAGCTTGTTCTATGATATTACAAATGCCACTATGCGAACAACCCGTAATGATAAAGATTCCTCGATCATCTTCGTAAACCAAAGCCGAATCATCCCATAACTCATCATTTTCCAATGGTGAAACTTTTTGAACATTTCTTTTTATTTCTCCTAAAAAAGTAATATGTTCACTTACCTTAAAAGCTTCTTTACTTCTGATCACATTAAAATTACTAGCCAATTCATCAAACCTTACAGGTGAAGAAATATCTAAGCCTTGATAAAACTTTCTCTCATCAGTATTAGGATGACAGATAAGCTTAACATCTTGTTTAAGGTCTCTCAGATATCTTAATCCTCCCGTATGATCATTATGGCCATGGCTTAAAACAATGGTATCGATCTTATTTAGGTCAATATTCATCTTACTAGCATTCTTAATAAAGACATCACTATAACCAGTATCAAATAAGATCCTACTTTCACCATCCTCTATATAAAAAGATAAAGCCGGTTCAGCAAGATAATATCTATCGATCAAAGAGTTGTTATCACATAAGACTTTCAAATACATACGATCACCTTTTTTATTCTACTCTTTTCTAACCAATAAAGCGATAGACAATCTTTCACATAACAAGATATCCTCTCAAACCATATTACCATTTATCTTTTCCTATGTGGTAAAACCAACTTTTCAAAATTTCTTTTGTGAAAAAACGTATTTTTGTTTACAAAATCAAAATAAATACATTAGAATAATAGTGTCGCAAGGAAAAGAAGAGTAAACTATCACTCCTTTTAAAGAGAGTTTCCCATTTGGTGCAAGAGAAATATTAGGAAATAGTTGAATAAAGACTTGGAGCGAATCGCTTGTAGCGTTAAAACTTTCAAGGGCATATCTTTAAAAAAAGGATATGAACTAAGGTGGTACCGCGTTATTACGTCCTTAGATAAGGGCGTTTTTTTATTTAAGAAGGAGAAGGAAAAATGGAAGAAAGAGTTTTGAATGATCAGCAACAAGCAAGACGTGATAAGATGAACCAACTACAACAGATGGGCATCTATCCATTTGGTAATGCTTATGATCGTACTCATTTAGCTAATGAGATCCGTGAGCAGTATGGCGAAATGAGTAAAGAAGAATTAGAAGAAAAACATGTTGAAGTAAAGATCGCTGGTAGGATCATGAGTAAACGTCGTATGGGCAAATTAGGCTTCATGCACTTACAAGATCGCAGTGGTCAGATCCAAGTAGTAGTTAATAAAGCTATCGTTGGTGAAGAAACTTATGAAGTATTTAAGATCAATGATGTCGGTGACATTGTAGGTGTTGAAGGCTATATTGTTAAAACAGATGCTGGAGAATTATCAGTAAAAGCTGAAAAATACACTCATTTATGTAAATCTTTAACACCAATGCCTGAGAAATTCCATGGTCTAACAAACAAGGAGGAAAGATATCGTAGAAGATATGTTGACTTATTCATGAATGAAGATGCTAAAAAGACAGCATTCTTAAGACCTCAGATCATCAGATGCATCCGTAACTATATGGATGAGCAAAACTTTACTGAAGTAGAGACACCTATCTTAACTACTTTACTTACAGGAGCAAGTGCAAGACCATTTGTCACACACCACAATACTCAAGATCTTGATATGTATTTAAGAATAGCTCTTGAATTACCATTAAAGAGATTACTAGTTGGTGGAATGGAAGCAGTTTATGAGATTGGCAGAACATTCCGTAACGAAGGCATGGATCCAATGCATAACCCAGAGTTCACATTAATGGAAGCTTATCTTGCTTATTCAAACTTAGAAGGTATGATGGATCTAACAGAAGGCATGTATACAGCAATTGCTGAAAAAGTAATGCACAAATATGAATACAACTTTAATGGTAATATCATCAACCTACAAAGACCTTGGAAGAGGATCTCAATGGTTGAAGCCATCAAGGAACAAACAGGTGTTGACTTTAAACAACAATTAACATTTGAACAAGCTTGTGAGTTAGCTAAGCAACATGATATCACAGTAGAAAAGCATTTCACTATCGGTCATATCATCAATGCTTTCTTTGAAAAATATGTTGAAGAAACTTTGATCCAACCAACATTCTTATATGGTCATCCAGTAGAGATCTCACCATTAACAAGAGCTAATCAAGAAGATCCACGTTTCGTTGACCGTTTCGAATTATTCATTGGTGGAAAAGAGTTCGCTAATGCCTATACTGAACTAAATGATCCAATCGATCAATTAGAAAGATTCAAAAAGCAATTAGAAGAAAGAGATCTTGGCAATGATGAAGCCAACGATATCGATATGGACTTCATTGAAGCCTTAGAATATGGTATGCCACCTGCAGGTGGAATCGGTTATGGTATCGATAGATTATGTATGTTATTCACTGAATCAGAATCGATCAGAGATGTAATTCTATTCCCTACTATGAAACCATTAGAAAGTGAAAGAAAAGTCTTAAAAGAAAACAAGCCAGTAGAAAAAGTCGAAGAAAAGATTGATTTCTCTAATGTAGTGATCGAACCATTATTTACTGATTATGTTGATTTTGATACATTCTCTAAATCAGACTTTAGAGCTGTTAAAGTAAAAGATTGTGTAGCAGTAAAGAAATCAAAGAAACTATTACAATTCACTTTAGATGACGGTACTGGTACAGATAGGACTATCTTAAGTGGAATCCACGCTTACTATGAACCTGAACAACTCATTGGAAAAACACTTATCGCTATCACAAACTTACCACCACGCAACATGATGGGAATTGATTCTTGTGGTATGTTATTAAGTGCCATCCATAGCGAAAATGGTGAAGAAAAGCTACACTTGTTAATGGTAGATGACCATATACCAGCCGGAGCAAAGCTGTACTGATTTAATCCAAATCAGCTTGCTTACGTCACAAGTTGAAAAATAAATGTACGATTACAGATTCAGCCCTGCGGAAGTGATTCTGCGGGGCTGATTTGTTAAGAAAGACAATACAGTATATCATGAGTCATTCTCACCCAAAGACGACCTTACGTATTTATGCACAGGTCTACAATTCAAAAAAATCAGGTGGAAATGGTGGCACTGAACGGAAAGATGAAGATAAAGTAAGCTGATACCGTGAATCACAAAGAAGCATCTTTACAACAGGCTGCTCTTTTATCCTTCATAAATCACTGACAATATCACGGTACCGTGATATAATAAGTACGCACATAGAAGGAGAGTGATTGCAAAATACCGGTATTATCAAAATTCTACGGTATAATCATAAGAATGTATTTTCTTCAAAGTGAGCATAACCCACCACACATACACGCAATCTATAATGATGATGTGGCGGCTATCGATTTATGACGGGAGAAGTGCTTGAAGGTTACCTTCCTACGAAAGCTCTTGCAATGGTGCGTGAATGGATTACGATTAATCGCAGTGCACTGCAAGAGATTTGGGAAACACAGGAATTTAAGACGATTCCACCGCTTGAATAAGGAGGATGTGGATATGTTTCATAAGGTTAAAAATGTTGCTTCAATCCCCGATTTCAAATTGAACGTTCAGTTCAGTGAGGGCGTTACCAAGCTGTATGATATGAAACCCCTGTTTGATAAGTTTCCAGTATTCAGACAACTTAAGGATAATCCTGCCGAGTTTTCCGGAGTCAACGTCGATGTCGGTGGCTACGGCATTGTATGGAATGACGATTTGGATCTTTCGTGTGATGAGCTGTGGAAACACGGAACTATTGTCAAAACGCCTTTTGACGGACTTATGGCATTCAGTGACGCAACTGAGCTTTGGGGACTTAATGAAAGTACCCTCCGAAAGGCCATCTCTTACGGAAAGCTTGTAAATGGCGTGGACGTCTGCAAATTCGGAAAGCAATGGGTCGTTTCCATTGATGCAATGAAACGGGAATATGGGGAAGCCACACGTTAAATCAGAAAGATAATTTATTTGAATGTAGGAGCAGTCATGTGAGGCTGCTCTTGTTTTTGATTGGTCCTTATTAAATAGCTGTCTTATTTTCAAAATATCACTTCTCTATTTTTTGAAATAACGGTAATTCAAACTGGTTTTATGTTTATAAGGGCAAAATTGTATAGAAGTTTCTATTTCAAATATAAAAAATTAAAAAATTTGAATTAACTTCTAGTTGGTTTATATTTTTTTCAAAACTTTTGAGTTCACTTCAATTGACACAGATCCTTTATTATCGATTAAACATTCATCACCATCCGTTGGTGCTCTTTTTCTGACTGGAAGATCAAAATCTTATAATTTTTCACCAAGTTCATTATCTTTTGCCACCAAAAGTAAATCTGTATCCATACCATTTAAGGCATGTAAAGCAGCAGCGTATGCTCCTATAGATACCGAAGATGCCCCTTTTTCAATGGAGATTACTGTCTGACGACTAAGACTAGCTCTTTCAGTCACAAGATTCAATGGTAATTTTCTACGTAAACGAGCTAATTTTATCTGTTCCCCCATCTGTTCTAAAATCTTTCTAGTTTTTAGCATTTTTATAGCTGTCCTTCTTTGCATGATCATTACCTCTATAACATCTATCATATTAGACTAATCACGCTATTTTGTTAATTATAGTTTACTTTTTCTCATTTACTAATGCCTTTATTTCACCCCCCGTTTTAGAACTTTTCCATTCAACTATTGACTTAAAGTAAACTCCAAGTGCTATATTACAAGCAATGGAGGATATAAAACATGAAAACATTAGTTGCATTCTATTCAAGAGCCGATGAAAACTATTTTGAAGGAGCAAAAAAATATATCAAAGAAGGTAACACCGAAAAAGTCGCAAAAATGATCGCTGAGATCACTTCAGCCGACACATTTAAGATCCAACAAGAAGTACCTTATGCCACTGATTATAACACTTGCATTATTCAAGCTAAAAAGGACAAGCAAAATAATGTTCGTCCAAAACTTATAAACCCTTTAGCTAATATTGATGACTATGATGAAATATATCTAGGCTATCCTAACTATTGGGGAACTATGCCAATGGCAGTATATACTTTCCTAGAAAGCTATGACTTTGCTAGCAAAGTAATCCATCCTTTCTGTACTCACGAAGGCAGTGGCTTATCTAATACCGAGAAAGATATCCAAAATACAGTTAAGTCAGCTATCGTAAAAAAAGGTCTAGCAATCCAAGGCAGTTATGTTGATAGTAGTTATGACACTATCAAAAATTGGATCAATAAATAGTCCTATTTAAACATATACTTGTCCAAAGAAATATCAACAAACTCATCTAATTCTTCTTTGACAAACATAACCATGTATATTGGAAGATAAATAACATTATCTTCCTTTTTTAGATTATCGTTTGTAAAGACATAAGCTTCCTTAATATCATATTCTTTAGCTTTCATAATATTATCTAGTGCTGAATGTTTCTCGTAATTTTTACCACTTTTCACTTCAATTGGAAGTACTTTACCATTGTGTTCTATTAGAAAATCAATTTCTCCATTTTTCTTATTGTTATAGTAATATAA
>CAVCVO010000067.1:0-9910 GCA_963606005.1 Anaerovoracaceae bacterium | reverse complement strand
TAATTGAACAAACGTTTAATTAAGCCTTTACAACAAATTATTTTTTGTGATACCATATTGTCATAAGAACATATTCCAAAGTGGAATGTGGAAAGCAAGGGGGACTAAGAAAGTATGGCTTTAAGAGAAGCAGGTTTAGCAACTAAGAGGAATATCTTATCGGTAAGTGTAAGATTATTCTTGCAGAATGGGTATAGAAATACCACAATCAAACAGATCATGGATCAATCAACAGGCAATTCCATAAGTGGATTTGTTAATGCGTTCGGTTCTAAGGAGGGCATTCTTTTAGAACTGGTAAAGGCAATGTTTTCAGGCCAGTTCAATGCTGCTGAGAATGCACTTGGTCAAGAGTATGAACCACTATATTTGTATGCTGTTGAGACTTCTATCCAGTTAACTTTGACAGAGTTAAATGAGAACTTAAGGGAACTATATACGCAAGCTTATAGTTTACCATCAACTTGTGATTATATCTTTATGAACACAACAGAAAAAACTCAAAAGATATTTAAACAGTATTTGCCAGAATTAGATAGTCTTGATTTCTATTATTTAGAGATCGCTTCAGCTGGTATCATGAGAAATTTCATGGCTAAGAAGTGTGATGTTATTTTTTCACTTGACAAGAAGTTAGAGTGCTTCTTATCAGCAGCTTTTAATGTTTATGATATTGACAAAGAAAAACAAAAAGAAGTTATCAAATTTGTGCATTCTTTGGATATTAAGACAATTGCTGAAAAAGTCATGCACCAATTATTTGAAATGTTAGAGATGAAATTTGACTTCAAACTTGATGAAGATAGCATGAAGTCAGAATAGACTTAACAATATTAGAAAGGGTTGAAAGGAGGAACGTTCAATGAAAAAAATATTAACCCTGTTTGTGACATTATGTCTAATATTTAGCTTATCACTATTAAAGGATAGTAATGCTTTAGGGTTTACTAGTAGTCCAACATTTACTGTCGGTAGCACTAAAGTTGCTTTTGCTGGTTATGAATGGTGGGTGATCGGCTATGATGGAAATGGCATTTATACTACTAGTAATGATAAATCAATAACATTGATTTCAATAAAAATGCAATTTGGTAAAACTGCTTATCGAACTGGAAGTGATAGTGCATTGGAAGGTTATACTAGATATGACTACGTTTTTAATAGTGTTGAAAGAACTAGATACTTTATAAATAATCCTAGTTCAATGACTAATTGGACAAAGCCAAATGAATATGCTGGTAGTACCTTACAGCAGAAGTTAGAGACTATCGCATCTCAGTTTTCTACAAAAGAAGCATCTTTAATTAAAACTAGAAATCTTTCTAGTGATGAACTTTCAGGGCCAACAGTAACAGATCAAAAGTTATGGCCACTATCACAGTCTGAGTATGCTAAACTAGATGTAAATGTTAAGAAAGGAACTACTTGGTTACGCACTCCTGACAGTAAATCGTATGCTGCACGTGCAAATGATAATTATAGGCAAATACAAGGTTACGAAGTTGGGGAAACTGAGTATATAAGACCAGGCTTAAGTCTTGATCTAAGTTCTTTGCTGTTTGTTTCAGATGCTAGTGCTACTACTGGAAAAGCACAAGCAAATACCATTGGGAAATTAGTTGATTGTTCTGCAACTAGTGGAACGATCAAATTGACTATGAAAGATAGTAATCAACAGGTAACATTAAGTAATATTACGACAGATAGTTCTAATGGAAAGATTCACTTCAGTTATTCAAATGCCACTGTTGGAACAAATCAATATGTTTCTTGTATTTTGCAAGATGCAAGTGGAAATGTCGTTTACTATGGCAAATTAGCCGATTGTGCTACTAATAGTTATGGAAATGCGGCAATATCTTTAATGGGTGTAACCGATGGCACTTATAGTTTAAAAATCTTTGCTGAACAAGCAAATGGCGAGAAGTATACTGATTTTTGCAGTGAACCTATTAGTATGACTTTAACAGTAAAAGAATCTAAAGGTACGATCACTAATTATACTAATACTCACACACATACTTGGTCTACGACTTATAGTAGTGATGAAACAAGTCACTGGCATGAATGTACTGCAGCAAATTGTCCAATAACTGTTAACAGTGATAAAGATGGTTATAGTACACATAACTATGATCAGTCTGTTGTTAGTGCAGCTTATTTGAAGAGTGAAGCTGATTGCGAAAATAGTGCTGTTTACTATAAGTCATGTGTCTGTGGCAAGCATAAAACTACTACTGATGCAGCTACTTTTACAGTAGGAGAGCCATTAGGTCATAAGTGGTCTGAAGAGTATAAATATGATGAGTTTTATCATTGGCATGAATGCTTAAGAGAAAATTGTCCTTTGACTGATAATAGTAAGAAGGATGGCTATGAACTTCATCATATTGAAGATGATGGAGATTGCACTACTGAAGAAAAGTGTGAATGCGGTGTAGTATTTGTTAATGCTTGTAAAGAACATTCTTGGGGTCAGTGGCAACAGTTGGAAAAAGGAACACATGTTCGTTATTGTGAATATATAAAAGGTTGCAATGCTAAAGAAACAGGAGATTGTGTAGATAAAGATTCTGATGGATATTGTGACTTGTGTAAAGCAGAAATGCCGAAGGCTCCAGCAACTGGTGATGGCTTAAGTTTATATGTTGCTTTATCTACGATGAGTGCAAGTGCTCTAACAATATTATTTGTTAGTAAAAAAAAGAAAAAGCAAGTTAAGTAAAAACAATAAAGATGAAAGTATCAGTTACCCTTTGATATGAGTAATACTTTATGCTTTGCAAGACACTTGTTATTTATAGTCGGTGCAACATCAAAGTTACTTTTGCTGGTCATAAATGGTTGGTGATTGCCCATGATGGAACTGGCATTTATTTCATTATTATTATTATTATTACTACTAATGATTTTAAATATTAAAACAGTTAGAAAGATTAAAATTGACAAGACGTACAGATGGTAAATATTATTTAAGATATTCACTTAGAAAAAAAGAGAAATGTCAAAAAAACTTTGGTATTAGTATGAAAGATTATTGTGGTTATATTGAGATAGTAGTATAAGCCCATTTCAATTGAGATGGGCTTAATTTTGTGATAAATGTATATTATTTTTGCAAGTTAATGTTTCACCCCTAGAGATAAAAGAATAATTATTTATATTTGACAAAATAGTTTTGAAAATGATATATATTAACTATGAAAGGGGTTTCGTAATATGAAAAGAATAATAGCTTTATTTGTTCTATTGTGTTATTTGTTTGGGACTGTACAAATAGCTCAGGCGGATAAGCTTTTGCAAGCTGGTGAAAGTGATTTTATAGAATTTGATGATCTAGACAGTGATTTAGTTGATATTGTTCATACAAATACGAAGGAGAGGGAAATATACGTAGTATCCGATTCAAAAAATAATAGGATAGACATTTACGATGTAAATGGTAATTGGTTAATGTCTGGAAGCGAAATAACTTTGATCAACGTTCCTAAAGAATTGTTTTTTGTTAGAAATGACAGCATTAAATATCTTTATAATGGGGTGATTCCTTGTGGAGTGGCTGATAACTATGATTATTGGGGGAGTTGGCAATCTTCAGATATTGTTAGATTGAAAATTAATTATTCTGTTGGGGAATTAAAGGCAGATGCCTTAACTGAATTAATTTATTATGCATTTGAGAATAAAAAAATAGCTATTGCCTATCTTGCAGTCGAGAAATTAGTCAACTTAATCATGTATTCAGTCAGTAATAATTTGGTTATATACCTAAAAGGTGATCATTCGTATAACACGTATTGTAGTATTCTTAGAAAAGAAAGGGTCAATAGGTACAATTCTAGTGGATCTGTAATGACTTATGGAACAGCAGTTGCCCAATGGTTGAGCTCGCCATGGACATATGGGGTTTACCCAGATGCGTGTCGTTATTTGACTCAACTATATTAAAATGAGAAAAATGTTTGATAATAAGGATGACTTGGTTTATAAAATTGAAAGGAATCAAATCATTCCTAATGGTTATGCTCAAAAAATATCTTATAGAATAATAAAAAAAGCATGGTATATTACATTTTTTTGCCAAATTGTTGTTTACGATATTCTATCTGATATCTTTAAACAAGGCGTAAATGTAACTATTTGCCTGATAAATATTTTCGTGACATATTGGATGATAAATGCTATTTTTATTGATACTTATGTTAATAACAAAAGAAAGATATATCATGTAAAGTTTATTGAATTTTATTATGAGATATTGAATAGAGATGCTAAGCAGGAATCTATAGTTTTTAATGAAATTGAAAGTGGAAATAGAAAATGCTCTTTCATAGAATTTGTTACTTATTTGTTAAAAAGATGGCTTTCTTTATTCTGCATTTCAAGTATAGTTGGATGCATTTTTATCGAAACTGATCAATTATTTAATTTCACAAAAATATTGATAGTAATAATAGTATGTTTGTTATACATCTTTTTCTCTTCTATACTGTTTCACCGAGTTTTCGTGAAAAACAAGATGGAAGACAAAAAAGATTAAAGATATGAAAAAAATTTCATTTAGATATGGAAAATTTACAGTTGCAATCTTTTTTCTCTTGTTGTAGAATAGACTCATGTTAGGAGAAGGATGTATGCAACAGAGAAATAGTTTCGTTATGATGATGACTGCTATGGATATGCCAATGTGCATGTATTTTCTGTTTGAGTAGTCATCGTCCATCTTGCCTAATTATAAATTGTTAATAAACGGCTTGCTGGGCAAGTCGTTTTTTATTAGAAGAGGGATTTATTTATGGGATTATTAAAACTATTGATCATCTCTAATTACCATCTCGCTCGAATGTGTAACTAAATGATTATTTTACATATTTAGATAGAGATGATTATAAGGAGGAAATTAAAATGAAAAAGATCATATCACTATTATTACTTGTCACATTATTATTCACGTTCACTGGTTGTTCTAACAAGACTGAAGGATACACTATTGCTGTTCCTAATGATGCTACTAACGAAGCAAGAGCTTTATTGTTATTACAAGATCTTGGTATCATCACTTTAAAGGATGGTGCAGATATCACTGCTACGATCAATGATATTGCTGAGAATCCTTACAATGTTACTTTTAAAGAGATCGAAGCTGCTCAACTTCCTAACTATTTACAGGATGTAGATTATGCTGTCATCAATTCTAACTATGCAATCAGTGCTGGTCTTAACCCAGTTAATGATTCATTAGCTATTGAAGGCGAAAGCAGTTATTATGCTAACGTATTAGTCGTTAAAGAAGGCAATGAAAATAATCCGTTAGTACTAGCTTTATTAGCAGCTTTACGTAGTGAACAAGTTGCTACTTATATTTCAGCAACTTATGGTGGATCAGTAGTTTCTACTGTAGAAGAATTAACAGATGGTTATGATTCAAGCATCGATTATAATGCTTTGAATGGTCAAACTATTTCCGTTGCTTGTTCTCCTACACCTCATGCAGAGATCTTAAGTGTTGCTAAAGACATCTTATCTGCTAAGGGCATCACATTAGATATTCAAGAATATACTGATTATATCGTTCCTAATACAGTTGTTGAAGATAATACAGTAACTGCTAACTATTTCCAACATTTACCTTATTTAACTGATTTCAATGAAAAAAATGGTACTCATTTAGTTTCAATTGGTGCGATCCATGTTGAACCTATGGGAATCTATGGTGGTAAACAAAATTCATTAGACGCTTTATATGATTCAAATAAGTAATCTTTCGAAGACTTATTCTAACGACGTTGAAGCTTTAAAAAATGTCTCCCTATCTATTGCAGATGGGGAGATTTACGGCGTTATAGGTTTATCAGGTGCCGGTAAGAGTACACTTGTTAGATGTATCGACTTGCTTGAAAGACCTACTAGTGGCTCAATAGAGATCGATGGCGTAGATATAGTTAAATTAAATGAAAAACAACTAAGAGAGAAGAGAAAAGATATATCGCTGATATTTCAAAACTTCAATCTTTTACAACAAAAGACTTGCTTGCAGAATGTTATATTTCCATTGATGATCTCTCACTTTGATAAGCAAAAAGCTAAGCAAAAAGCTTTAGACTTGTTAAAACTTGTTGGACTTGAAGATAAAGCAGAAAGTTATCCATCTCAATTATCAGGTGGACAACAACAAAGAGTAGCAATCGCAAGAGCATTAGCTACGGATCCTAAGGTATTATTATGTGATGAACCAACTAGTGCCTTAGATCCTCAAACAACTTCTTCAATATTGCAATTATTAAGTGATATCAATGAAAAATTAAACATCACTATCATCATCATCACCCACCAGATGAGTGTAGTGGAATCAATCTGTGATAAGGTCGCCATTTTAAGTGAAGGAACTGTTGCTGAAAGTGGCAAAGTTGACGAGGTATTCTCTAATCCGAAGAGTAATGCTGCTAAGAAATTAGTCTTCCCTGAAGGATTTGATGATATCGTAAGTAAAAAAGATAATGAAAATTATATTCGTATCGTTTTTGATGGTGAAACCGTAACAGAAAAGCCGATAATTGCGCAAATGACTGCCGATACAGGAATATTAACATCAATCTATTATGCTTCTACAAAGAGCATCAATGGTAAGATGTATGGTTCTATCTTACTAGCTATTGAGGATAAGAAACAGATGAATACTGTTTTAGACTATCTACAAACTAATGGCTTGATCGCTAAGGAGGTTGTACTAGATGATTAGTAGTGAAACTTTAAAAGAAGCTTGGGATGTCGTTGTCAGCCAATTTCCTTTCGCTTTATGGGAAACTTTCTATGTCACAGTAGTGGCAACTTTCTTTGCAGTACTTATTGGTTTACCATTAGGAGTACTACTTGTTATTGGCAAGAAAGATGGTATTAGACCAATCAGTCCGGTGATCATGAAGATATTAGATTTTATCATCAATATCTTACGTTCGGTACCTTTTTTGATCTTACTTGTTGTTGTGATACCTTTTACTAGATTAATCGTTGGTACAGCTGTTGGAACAGTTGCTTCAATTGTCCCTCTTATCATCGCTTCTTTCCCATTTGTGGCAAGACTTGTAGAAGGTTCACTAAATGAAGTAGATTCACATGTTGTAGAGATGGCTCAATCTGTTGGTGCTTCACCTTTACAGATTGTTATTCACGTACTACTTCCTGAAGGTTTACCTTCATTATTATCAAATCTGACAATAGCGATAACAACTATCCTATCTTATCAAGCAATGAGTGGCGTAGTTGGCGGTGGTGGACTTGGAAAAGTCGCTATCAACTATGGTTATTATCGTTACAAATATTTCATCATGATCATTGCGGTAGTTGTACTAGTATTATTAGTTCAACTTATACAAAATGTTGGAACTTACGTAGTGCATAAGTGCGATAAAAGATTAAAATAGTATTGTTAAAGGAAAAGAGGACAGGTTTATGAAGTATATTGATATGCATTGTGATACTGTTACTAAAGCATTTCACGAAAATAAAGAATTATATGATAATGATTTACATATTTCTATTAAGAAATTAATAGAAGCAGGTTATGGAATGCAATGTTTTGGTATTTTTGTTTATAAAGGTAAAGATGTTAAGCCATATGAAATGTGTGAGAAGTATATTGATTTCTATTATCAACAAATGGAAAAGAATAAAGAGTTCATTACACCAGTTTACGATTATCAACAGTTAGAAGAGAATATCTCTAAGGGTAAATTAAGTGCTCTTTTGACTATTGAAGAAGGGGCTACAATAGAAGGAAGTTTAGATAAATTACAACATTTCTATGATCGTGGCGTTAGGATGATGACTTTGACTTGGAACTTTGAAAATGAGATTGGTTATCCTAATAAGATGGATAAACCTCCTTTTGGTATCGATGAAGTTAATGGTCTTAAACCTTTCGGTAAAGAAGTCGTTAAAAAGATGAATGAGCTTGGTATGATTGTTGATGTTTCTCATGGTTCGGATAAACTTTTTTATGATGTTATTGATATAAGCGATAAGCCAATCGTTGCTTCTCATTCTGATAGTAGAAAAGTTAGAGATGTACCAAGAAATCTAACTGATGAAATGATCAAACTATTAGCAAGTCATAATGGTATCACTGGTATCAATTTCTGTCCTGAGTTCATTTCTGATGATGATAAGATCGATCAAACTGATAAGATCATTGAACATATCAAGCATATTGCTGATGTTGGAGGAATTGAAACTGTTGCTTTAGGCACAGATTTTGATGGCATACCTACACCCATTGGCATGAGTGATTGTTCAAAAATGAATGTATTGTTTGATAAATTAAAAAAGAATGGTTTTTCTGATGAAGATATAGCCAAGATCAGTTATAAGAATTTCTTAAGAGTGTTTAAGGAAAATTGTAGGAGCAAATAATGAGATTAAGAGTTAAAAAGATGGGTATTAATGGTGAGGGTATTGCTTATTTAAAAAAGAAGCCAGTATTTATCACTAATGCCTTAGTTGATGAGGAAGTAGATGTTGAGATCAAAGAAGATAATGGTACTTATCTTATTGGTGAAGTAAAAAAATATATCACTACTTCCAAAGAGAGAGTAGAGCCGATCTGTCACTACTTTAATAAATGTGGTGGTTGTAATCTGATGATGACTAACTATCAACAACAGTTAAAGATAAAAAAAGATCTAGTTCAAGAAGCTTTATATCGTTATGCAGGTTATAAAGGCAAGATTGAAGATACTATCCCTTCAGATAAAGACCTGTATTATCGTAATAAGTGTAACCTTCCTTTCTTAGACAATAAAGGAAAATTAGATAATGGCTTGTATCAATCTGGTAGTAATATCTTTCAGACTATTGATAAATGTGTCTTGCATTCTAATAAGTTAGAAAAATTACGTAAAGAGATATTAGAAGTATTAAATTCTAATGGTTGTAAACTTTATGATAAGAAGACTAAGTATGGCTTTAGACAATTAGTCATTAGGGGTTTTGTTGATAACTATCAAGTAGTCTTGATCACTGGTAAAGATAAACTAAGTGATAAACTTATTGAAGAGTTAAGTAAATGTAAAGGACTTACATCGTTGTATCAAGGAATCAATATTCAAAAAGATCCTTATAAGTTGATGCCAGAAGAATTGACATTACTATATGGTTCTAAAGAGATACCTTTTAATCTTGGTAAATATCAATTACAGCTAACTCCCCAAGCATTCTTCCAATTAAATCAATATACTGCTTTAAATCTTTATAACAAGTTAAATGAACTCATTAAAAAGCCTGTTAATACTATTGTTGAGGCTTATTGTGGTATTGGAGCTATATCTTTATTCTTACATGATAAAGCAGAAAAAGTCATTGGTATTGATATTGAGCCAACAGCTATTAAAGACAGTAAGTACAATGCTAAATTAAACAATATAACTAATTGTAGCTTTAAAGTAGGAGATGCTGCTAGTCAATTGAGATCATTAATAAAGAAGGAAAGTATTGATATCTTAGTGGTAGATCCACCAAGAAAAGGAATTGATGAGAGTTTATTAGAGACTTTATGTCATAGCAATATCAATGAGATCATTTATATCTCATGTAATCCTGCTACATTAGCAAAAAATGTTGATGCATTACAAAAGAAGTATCGCTTAGTTGAAGTACATCCATTTGATATGTTCCCTCAAACAGCATTAGTTGAAACTATTGCTGTATTGAAACTAAAGAAAGATAATAAAAATTAATGTTATATGAGAAACTGATTGATTGTTAGTTTCTCTTTTGTTTCAACTTTTAACAAAAAAAACTAACTATTTCTAGTTAGCATTCATCATTCTCAGAAGTTGATTCCTGAGTTTTCTAGTAATTTGGAGCATATGACGGGAATTGAACCCGCATATCCGGCTTGGGAAGCCGGTGTTCT
>CAVCVO010000066.1:0-8676 GCA_963606005.1 Anaerovoracaceae bacterium | reverse complement strand
TCAAATATCCAGTCATATATAACAAGCTCCAAATATTATCAATACTATCATCTATCTCACTATGAGTTAACTGCTCATTAATTCTCTTTGTGATAGTTTCACCAGCAATAAGTCTTTCTATTTCTGACTTAGTTGTTATACTATTAGTCTTATTGATCAGTCTCTTAATTGTTTCATTCCCACTTGTATGAAGCCAAAAAGCCTGAGGCTCTGCTTCAGGTTCATGCATAAGGACATCACAATAACTTATAACATCCCATGGACAGTATACTTCTTGTTTTCCAAACAAATATCCATCATACCATTGTTTCATTTCATCATAATGATCAAGCAAATTGTAATCTGCTAATATCTTTTTGACATCAACATCTGTAAAGCCAAAATATTCGTCATATTCTACATCTGTTATAGATCTAACATTTAAATTGTTTAAGCCAGTAAAAATACTTTCTTTAGATATTCTTAGTCCTCCAGTAAGAACAGCAAAAAATAAGCTGTCATTTGTTTTTAATGCCTCACCTAGTAATGCTCGCATTACATCAATCATTTGGTCATAGTATCCTTTTTCGTAGGCTTTATCGAGTGGAACGTCATATTCATCAATTAACAATATTACTTTTTGCCCATAATGTTTTTCTAAAAGTCGGCAAAGTAATTTTAGCGATGAGGTAATATCAATACTTTTATCGCCTTCAATTAATGGAAGTAATGGCATCTTGTCATATTTTGATAGCTTATCACTATCCAAAAGGAATTGAAAACGTAATGCTTCTCCAAAAATAATATCCTTTAATTTATTTAAAGCATCATTAAAAGTTAGCCTATTAACAGTTTTAAATGAAATAGAAATGACAGGATACTTACCCATATATTTTTCACACAGTTCTGTTTCTTTACTAATATTTAATCCATCAAATAGACTTTTATCTGTACCAATTTCAAAGAAATTTTTCAACATACTTATAGTAAGAGTCTTACCAAAACGACGTGGGCGTGTAAAAAGATTGACTTCGCTCCAATTATTTAATAGATCCTTAATAAATTCTGTTTTATCGACATAATAGTAATCTTTGACTATTTCATCAAAATCTTCTATACCTATAGGTAATATTTTATTTTCCATAAACACGCCTCCTTTTGATTCTTCTTTTCTCTAAGTACACTTTGATTTTAAGGCGTATCTCTTTTTCAATCAAGATTTGCCAATACAAATTAAACTACAAGTTTAATTCTAAAGTGTTAATTAAATTCTAAATATTATTACCACAACCATATCATAACAAGCGAGCTTAAGATACCCATGATGATAAATACTGGTATCATTGGGAAACATGCTTTAACATGAAACCACTTTTGATGATATTCTTTATCCATATGTTCTGTTCCAGGAAGTCTTATTTTCTTAATATTTGCAAACAATACCCAATCTAAAAAGAATGTATCCCAGCAAAAAACGATAAAGACAAATAGATAGCTTAACCATAAGCCTTCTAAAAATGTCTTTGCCCCAGCCTTGTGTAATATCCAAGCTAATACAAAAACTAATAAAATAGCAGCTACTATCTTTTTAATGACCATGATGTTAGTGAGTTTCTCTTTTTCTGCTTGCTTATCTTGTGATTTATAATATTGCTCTTGGATCTCTGGTGGATAACTACTTATGAAAGTAAGTGGTGAGATAAACAAAAGGCTAAATACCAAAAGACTAATAATTAATATTGCTCATATAACTTCTAGGACAGTAACTGATGTTTATATACTTATGAGCCTTTCTAATATTTGTTGTACTTCCTCTTTCCCCTTTAAATCAACCTTCTGCACACAGATAAGCACCGATCAACATGATGATAAGAGCTAAAAAATAACTACTAGTAGGTATTTCTTTAAAAATAAACAAAGATAATATCGTAGAAATAAAAGGAGCAAAAGAATAAAACACACTAGTTTTAGCAGCTCCAATGACTCTTTGAGAATAAACATAGAAAAAGATGCTTAAACCATAAGCCACTGCTCCAAGTATCATTGTTAGAACAATAGAAGTAACATCATTAACTCTTTCTCCAATCACTAAGCCAATGATAATAGATCCACCACCAGAAAATATACCTTTAAGTAAGACAATCTCAAGTGGATCCTTATCTGAAATCTGTCTAGTGCAGTTATTCTCAAGTCCCCAAAAACTTGCAGCTAACAAAACAAATAAGGAACCTACTGAAAAAGAAAAAGCAGAGATATTTTCAAAAGATAAGATACAACAAGATAAGGTAACAAGAATTATTCCTATCAACATCTTTTTACTTGTCCTCTCTTTAAAAAAGATAAAAGCGATACAACTAGTAGCTACTATCTCAAAGTTATTAAGTAAAGAAGCATTAGCTGCTGTTGTCTTACTTAAACCAACAAGTAAACAGATAGGAGCAGCAATATCTAATAAGATCATCATGACCACAAAAGGAAGATCTTTTTTAGTCAATCTATTTTCGTTAACAGTTTGATGTTTTATCTTTCTATAAGATAATATCAAGACCATTGCTAGTCCTGCTCCAATATAAAGAAAGCCAGCCATTAAAGTGGAAGGCATTTTTGCTAGTAATAACTTAGAAAAAGGCGCATTAAGGGCATAAAGAGTTGCTGCTAAGATCGCTAGAAATATACCTTTTCTTTCGCTACTATTCATATTATTTTCTTTCTATAAGATCTCTCTTAATTGACCTATTTCATAGATCCTAGTTAAACCATCGTTATTTACTCTACCATCATCTGGCCAAATCCAAATAGGGTTTAAACCTGCCTTATAAGCTCCATAAATATCATTATGGTAAGAGTCACCAACAAATACAGCTTCATCAGCCATAACATTTAATAAGTTCAAAGCATACTCATATATCTCTTTATCAGGTTTTTCTAAACCTACAGCATGAGATATGATGATCTCATCAAAATAGTCTCTAATACCAGCATTATCAATCTTATTATTTTGGCCAACTACTGTACCATTAGTGATGATCGCTAGCTTATATCCTTTTTCCTTGAGATATTTTAAAGTTTCTAATGTATTAGGGAACAATGGTTCATATTTACCAACATTATCCCACCACCAATGTAAGAAATGAGTAAGATCAACATCATAACCATAATATTTCTTTAATCTCGCAAAAGTATCTTTCTTTACACCAGCACCAAACTCATCCCAAAGTATAAGATCCTGTACCATTGTTTCAAGTAAGACTTTATCAATATCTTTTTCAACTACAAACTCTAACAAATAATTACGAAAAGCAAAACTACTCGCTTTGCAGCGATCAGCTAATGTACCATCATAATCAAAAATAACTGCTTTGATCATCCAAATATCCCCTTCATACTTTTTATAATATAACTTATTTTACTGAACGATAATATAACCCAGTTGTAAAATTACCTGTAGGACTATTTCCATTTCTATAATCATTAATGATCTTTTCTACTTGTTTTTTATCTTCAATAGTAAAATATAAGATTTGATAATCATTATCACTAGCATCAGTCATCCTATCAGCCAAATAGATAGGAGCACTATTTAATAATTCACTGACATTTAAATGACATCTGATAGGGAATTTAATGTTCATCCTATCAGTGATATAACCTTTCTTATCACACTCAGAACATTTTCTGCCGTTCTTTAGTGGGCAATTGACAAGTAACATCAAAGGAAGATAGCCATAAGAAATGATACCTTTATCACAATTAGTCTTTATTTCTTTTAACTCTTTAAAAGATAACTCACTACTTACTGTTATCTCTTTTAATCCGAATTGTTCTAAGACTAATGCAGATTGACTATTAGCAATATTTAAATAATTACCACCCATCACTTCAAAGCCCATCTCTCTAGCAATGACGATAGCCGATAAGTTATTACAATATGCTTTTCTAATACCATTATCATAGTGATGTCTTAATCTCTCTTTTATATATTTATCATTAGTCAACCAACGAGGGATCTCCACAATTAGTTCACTATCAACATCTTTTAAATCTGACTCAATAGGAAAGATCACTCCACTAATACCACTAAGATCACTTACTAACTGTTCTTTATTAGCTATCCTAATATAAGTCTTAGTCAATTTATGATCTTTATCTTCAGCTTTTTCTTTAATAGCAGCTTTTTCTTTGAAAATTATCTTTTCTCTTAACTCATCTAACTTTTCAACAGCTTCTCTTCTTAATTGATTTAGTTGACTGCGAGCAATATAGATATACTCATCACAATCAAAAGAAATATCTTTAAGATAATAAGCCGTATTACCTAACTTAGCTAAAGAGTTTCTAACATTTTCCTTATCCAACTTATTTTCACTAGAAGAAACAATTTCCCCAATACATTCAACTTCATTAATACCATCACTAACTTTTATTAACAACTTTTCATTTACTTTAGCTATCACTAAAAAACTTAAAGGCACATTACTTCTTTCGTGACGATAAAGTTCATGTATTTTATTAAAACTATCAGCTGAAGCTTTTTCATCTTCAATAGTCCTAACGCCAAACATACTTCTACCTAGTTTATTTTGATAATAACCATTAGTAAAACCACTACGAGAAAAGACATCCCTTAACATTTTTAATTTATCTTCATCAATATGACCTGTATCTACCGCTTGTCTACAACAGTACGTTGCGATAGAAACATATTCGCTTCTTTTCATTCTTCCTTCAATCTTTAAAGAACAAACACCCATCTCTTTTAATTCGTCTATATACTCAAATAAGCAAGCATCCTTTAAAGATAAGTCATTACCTGTTCCTTTATCGACTTTAAAAGGCAACCTACAAGGTTGAGCACATAAACCTCTGTTACCACTTCTACTACCTAGCATAGCCGATAATAAACATTGACCAGAAACTGACATACATAAAGCCCCATGAACAAAATGCTCTACTTCAATATCTAATCTCTTAGCTTCTTGACAGAACTCTTTTAATTGTTCTTTATTTAATTCCCTACTTACTACTACTCTTTTAAAGCCCATCTCTTTCAACAACTTCAGAGCATCTTTTTGATGGACACTCATCTGCGTAGAACCATGTAATGGTAAATCTGGATAATACTTATGCATTAATCTAGCTAAACCTAAATCTTGTACAATGATTCCATCAACATTAATGGAATAAAGATAACCTACTAATTCAATTGCTTCACTTATCTCTTTTTCCTTAAGCATGATATTGACTGTAACATATACTTTTACGCCAAACTTATGACAATATTTAACTGCTTCTAACAGATCCTCATTAGTAAAATTAACTGCTTTTCTTCTAGCAGAAAAGTTAGTAGCTCCTAAATAAACAGCATCACAACCACTTCTAACAGCCGCAACTAAACTATCTTTACTACCAACTGGAGATAATACTTCAATATCACCCATATTAAAAATCCTTCTCTATATCTCTATGTAAAACAATGACTTTATGCTCCAAATCAGATAAATTCTTCGCTAATCTTTCACCAAAAGCAACAGAACGATGATGACCACTAGTACAGCCAACCGCAATGACTAACTCATTTTTTCCTTCTTCAAAATAATAAGGCAAAGAATACCTAACAAAGTCTGTCATCTTTTCTAAAAATATATTAGATTGTTCAAAAGCAAACACATAGTTATCAACACATTGTTCTAAACCTGAATGATCTCTCAACTCTTCAACATAATAAGGATTAGGCATACAACGCACATCAAATACTAGATCTGCCTCATTAGGAAGACCATTCTTATAACCAAAAGTAATGACTTTGATAGTTAAACCTTTATAACCATTACTAGAGAAATTATCAATGATCACCTTTCTTAACTTAGCCATAGTCAAATGAGTAGTATCAATAACGATATCCGACTCATTTAAAACATCCATGCATAACTCTAACTCCGCTTCAATCGCCGATTCCAAAGATGGATTAGTATCCGATACTAAAGGATGAGTCCTTCTAGTATATTTATAACGATTCAAGATCTCTTCCTTATCGCAATAAAGGAAAACAAGATGATAATCAACCTTATCTTGTTTTAATTTATCAATCTCCTTTAAAAGATCCTCATATTTGTCCTTGCTACGTGAATCAATGATTATCGCAAGATCATGACTGATATTCAATTGACTAGCAGCCACAAGTAAAGCAGGTGGTAAGTTATCGATACAATAATATCCAATATCTTCCAATACCTTATAAGTTGAAGATTTACCAGCCCCTGATAGGCCCGAGATGATCAAAAGTGACATAATTAACTCCCTATTTACTCTTAAATTATATCATCAATTATGGCCATTTAATTACTTATGTGTAATTTATTGACATTGCTTTAAAATAGAACAATCAATTAAATATGCAAAACTTGAAGAGAAATTATTTATCTTTATTTCCATCAACACACAATAAAAACACCTTTAAACAAAAAGAATCAAGTGTTTTCATCGACGCTAATAATAAATATCACAAAGGTCAATGATATCAAGTAATAACTCATATTGCTTACTTGTAATTTCATTCATCTCATTTTCCATAAATGGATTCTGTAAATACGATGTCCGAGCATTAATTTTAGCCGAAACAGAACGATAGAACATAAGATCATCAGCTTTCATATCCAACGATTTCAATATTTTCTGTAAATAATCATCAAATAAACTTTTATTATCAATACTACCATTTAGCAATTTATTAAGAATTGTCTTTGAAATATCTACTTTAGATGCAAAAGAAACTTTCGTATAACCCTTATCTCTAATACAGTCTTTTAACTTTGAAGCCACTAGACTTCTCTGTTCAAATAATTCTTTAAGTTTCATCACGATGACCTCCATTTGTTTAAACAATCCTATTATATACAAACAATGACTTAAACATCACTGAAATAATCAATCCTTCTATATTTTAACGCACATATCATCTTTACATCCACATTCCACTAAAGAAAAGATGATATCAACTTTCATCAATATCACCTAACTATCCTTACTCTAACTCTTCTCCATTAGATTCAATGACTTTCTTATACCAATAGAAACTATCTTTCTTACTTCTAGCATAACTACCAGTACCATCATCATTCTTATCTACATAGATGAAACCATATCTCTTTCTCATCTCTCCTGTACCAGCACTAACTAGATCAATGCATCCCCAAGTTGTATAAGCTATTAGATCTACTCCATCTTCTACTGCTATCTTCATCTGTTTGATATGTTCTCTTAGATAATCAATCCTATATGGATCATGTATTGAACCATCTTGCTCAACAGTATCATATGCTCCTAAGCCATTTTCTACTACCATTAATGGTCTCTTATATCTATCATAGATCATCTCAAGATAATATCTTAATCCCTTAGCATCTGTTGCCCATCCCCAATCTGAATATTGTAAGTATGGGTTCTTGATACCAAAAGTCATATTGCCTCCTACTTTCTCTCCATCTGTATGAGTTGTTACATTTGTACTCATATAGTAAGAGAATGTATACATATCTACTGTTCCTTCTTTTAATATCTCTAATTCTTCATCAGTGATATCTAACTTAACATTATGTTGTTTCCATAATCTTTTTACATATGTAGGATACTCTCCAAAACATTGTACATCGCCACAATAGAAGATACCTTCTTCCCATCTATATCTATTAGCTAAGATATCATCTGGATCACAAGTAAATGGATAATATGTTATACCACAGATCATACATCCTATCTTATTTTCTGGATCAACACTATGACCTATCTTTACTGCCTTAGCACTAGCTACAAATTGATTATGTAAGTGTTGGAAAGCAGTCTGATAATCAGCATCAGCACCATGAGAAATAAAGTTGATAGTATTATTGATCTCATTAAATGTTAACCAATACTTAACTAATCCCTTATACTCATTAAAACAAGTAGTGACATACTTTTCAAATAAAGGTATCAACTCTTTATTCTTCCAATCACCTAAATGCTCTTCTAAATACAAAGGTGTATCAAAATGCCATAAAGTAACTAATGGTTCAATATCATGCTTTCTTAATTCTTTAAAGACATTTCTATAGAATTCCACACCTTTCTCATTAGGTTTCTCTTCTAAACCAGTAGGATATAATCTACTCCAAGAGATAGACATCCTAAACATCTTAAAGCCCATTTCAGCAAACAAAGCAATATCTTCCTTATAGTGATGATAGAAATCAATACCATCATGATTTGGATATAAGCACTCATCTAATACTGCATAATGAGCTCCCTCTGGTAATTTCTCTCCTCTAGTCAAATAGCCATGACTACCATCACTATTAATATAAGTAACTTTTCTCTGTTCCTTATAAGAACCACCAGTAGTCACATCAGTTAAAGCAGGTCCTCTACCATCAACATTCCAAGCACCTTCACATTGATTAGCAGCAGTTGCTCCTCCCCAATAAAAATCTTTCTTAAATGACATATTCTTTCTCCTTTACAATAAGTCTACACCATTACTTGCTATCTATGTCCATTAATTTTTTCTTATATGCAAAGAAAATATCAATTAATTTCTTATTGTTTCATAGATGATATATTTCTAGCACTGTAAACCTGCTATAAACCCTTCTCTGATAGCTAAATAACCATTCTTAGCTCTTTCATTACAATCACCAACAGCGATAACTTCTATATTACTAT
>CAVCVO010000065.1:0-34396 GCA_963606005.1 Anaerovoracaceae bacterium | reverse complement strand
TATTACATCATCAACTTCCCATTGATTTGTATGGTCATAAATGAAAGTGTAGTAGATCAAATCTGATTCAAAATCTAATTCGAAATTAGGATCACTCTGAACAGTATTATTGCCTAATAAACCAATACTTGTGTTTTGCTGTGCACATACTGATGAGATTGAAAATACTGTCAAGCTAAGTGCCATTAACACTTGTAAAATTTTTTTCATAATTTTTTTAGGCTCCATTTTCCTCTTCACATCACCTTAATAACCTCCTTAATATCTTGTTTTGTGAAGATTCATCCTAAAGTTTAAAACTAATCTAGATAATAATAGTCTTTAATTTACTTCAAATTTATCTACTACATTATCCTTATTTTAGTTCTCCTACCGCATCTTTATTTTATCAAATTATTTTTTTATAATATTCACAATTTTTAATAATTAACTTACAATATTTTTGTAAATAGAGGGCACTATTATGAATAATTATCAAATTATACTATTTAATAGTTTAGTAAAAACAGGAAATTTTACCAAAACAGCAAAGGATTTAAACATCAGTTATCAAAACGTCATTTATCAATTAACTAAGTTAGAGGATGAATTATCAACTCGTTTATTTATAAGAACTGGATTAGGGTGCAAACTTACACCTACTGGTAAAGCTGTGATTCCTTTTTTTCAAGTATTTCAAGATAATTATGCAAGGATGCTTAAAACAATTACTGATATATCAAATAACATTATATTTGGCGTTGATTTTTCTGTCACCCATCCTATCATTTCTAAATATTCCTTATTAACTCCCAACTCTAATCTTCAATATTTTAGCGACAACTATACTTCACTTTATAATGACTTAATAAATGGAAATATCACTTGTTATTTTGGCCACGAAAAAAATTGGGACAAATCTATCTTTTTTGCTCCAATATTTGAAGATCAATTGTGTATCATAACATCCACGAACAATCCAATGAGTCAAAAAAAAGAAATCGATTTTTCTGATTTAATCAATAATATTATCGACATAAGCGTTCATACAAGTGTTAATTCAGAATTACCTATCGATCTTCTTTCCAGAAATAATGAAATTATTTCCAATTCTTCTTTTTCAACCTTTACTTATGCCATTAGAACGGGCAATTCTATATCTTTTTCTCCAGGCATATTCAAGTACTATAGTTCTTCTGACTTTGTCTTTATCCCTGTTAAAGGCAAAAAATTAGCATATGGGTTATTCTTTAAATATAAATGTGATGCTATTGATAACCTTATCATTGACCTTCAAAAAAGTGCAAAATCTGTTATTAGTGAAAATACCTAAAAAAGTCTAATATTCAGTAAAAACACCCACCACTATTTGTGATGGGTGTAATGTTATTTTGTAATAGGTAAGATTATCTTTATCTCTGTTCCTTTATTGAGTTCGCTATTTACTTCAATCTTACCATGATGATACATTACAGTATGTTTAACAATTGATAAACCTAATCCTGTTCCACCAGTAGCTTTAGAATGACTCTTATCTACACGATAGAATCTTTCAAAGATCCTTTCCTGATCTTCTTTAGCTATTCCTATACCACTATCTTTAACAGAAATTATCGCATCATCATTTTCCTCACTTACTGTAAGATCAACTGTACCATTATCTTTATTGTATTTAATCGCATTATCTAATAAGTTATAGATCATCTCACTTAATAACTGTTTTACTCCATATAGTTTTACTTCTTTTATATCGCTAGTCAAGGTGATATTTTTTCTTTCAGCTATTACTTTGATCTGATCAAAACAATCATTAGCCACTTCAGCAAGATCTACTTCCTCGCTTTGTAAAGTGTTACCTTCATCAAGTTGAGATAATTTGATGATATCATTGATCAAAGAAACCATCCTTTGAGCTTCTGTCTTAATATGAGAAACAAATCTTGGTAAGTCTTCTTGTTTAATCATATTGTTTTCAATAAGTTCTGCACTACCAATGATTCCTTGTAAAGGTGTCTTTAATTCATGAGAAACATTAGCTGAAAACTCTTTACGATTATTCTCTGCCAATTGTCTTTCTGTTATATCAAAAGCAAGTATGACAAGTCCTACGACTTTTCCTTCATAAGTGATCGAAGAAATATCAAATTGATAGTAGAAAGAACCTATCTCTTGTTTCATTTCAGCATGACTCTTCTCTTTAGCTTGCTTCATACACTCGCTAAATTTAGGATCACGATCAATAAATACAATATCCTTGCCAATGCAATCTTTGTCAGTAGAGAACAATTCACATGCTGATTTATTGATTGCAATGATCTTATCATCATCATTTAATAAGACTAAACATTCTTTTAAATTATCGGTGATCTGACTGAATTGATCATTTTTTTGGGCTAATTCTGCTACTTGTTCATCAATCTGCTTATGTTGACCATAGATCCTTCCTAGTAAAGGAGCAAGCTCATCATAAGTATCATTACTTAATGGATCATCTAAGTTTAGATTATTTAATGGTTCAATAACACTACTTGCGACTTTCTTAGCCAAGAAATAAGTCATTAGTATTGCTAGCACAAATAGGATGATGACATATTTGATCATACCTAATAACAAGTTAGTAACTGTAGCTTGTTTTTTCGCAATCCTTAATACTGTTCCATCAGAGATCCTTTTAGCATAATAATCTGTCTTTTCTAAAATTGTCTTAGAATAACGACTACTAAAACCTTCACCCTTTTCAATAGCATCGATAAACTCTTGTCTATCAGAGTGATTCTCCAAATTTTCTGCTTGACTATCATAGATAACTACACCATCTGCATCGATCCAAGTTATCCTGTAATCATTATCATTATCCAAAAGAGTTGTTAGAAACTCTTTTCCTTCTTTTTCCACTGCAGTCTGAATAAGGGACATTTCCTCTTTCATGGAATTATTTTGGATATTATCAAAATAAACATAAAGAACTCCTGTAACACAGACTAGACAGCTGATCAATACCACCGTAACGGCTGTCAAAACTGATCTAAATATCTTTTTATTCATTTTTATTATTTTCCCAGCGATAACCGACACTACGAACCGTAACTATCTTCTCGCCATATCTTCCAATCTTCTTTCTTAAAGATTTTATATGCACATCTATCGTTCGAGTTTCCCCTAAAAAGTCACTCTCCCAAACATCTTCCATCAACTGTTGTCTACTATATACAATATTGGGATGAGACATCAACAGTTGTAAAAGTTCAAATTCTTTATATGTTAGATCGACTTTCTTTCCATCAACCGTAACCTTACGGCTTTGACATTCGATCTTTAATCCTTCGCAATTGATCATTTCTTCATTGCATTTCTGATAATGCCTTAAAACTGCCCTTACACAAGAGATAAGTTCTAGTACACCGAATGGTTTTGTCAGATAATAATCAGCTCCTAGATCTAAGGCTGTTACTTTATCATATTCTGCACCCTTAGCAGTTGCCATTATTACTGGTATCTTTGACCAACGTTGATCACTCTTCATAGTTTTCAACAATTCGATACCATCCATATTAGGTAACATTACATCTAATATTACTAACTGTGGTTCCTCTTTTTGAAGTATCTCGTAAAACTTCTGGCCATCCTCAACACCTTGAGCTTCAAAACCTGAAGCCTGCAAAGCGTATACCTCGATATCTCGAATGCTAGCATCATCTTCTACGCAATAGATCATTGCCCTACTCCTCCTTGTGCTGTCCACTTATCGAGAATATCACCCACTTACTGATGTTTACTGCATGATCACCGATCTTTTCTAAATACTTGGCTATCATAAGTAGATCCAAGACATATTCACCATCAGCAGGATCATCGGCTATCTTCTTGATAAGCTGTACTTTGGCTTGATTGAAGTATTCATCAACCTTATCATCATCGCTGATAACTTCATTCGCGAGAATTATATCACTATTTACAAATGCGTCTACACTTTTTGTAACCATTAAAGCCGTTACAATTGACATTTCGTGAAACATAACGCTTTCATTATTTTTTAACTGAGCATTTATTTCAAAAATATCAGTAGCAATATCCCCAATCCTCTTCATATCCGTTACCATCTTTAGAGCAGCTGATATAAGCCTTAAGTCTCTAGCAACAGGCTGTTGTTGTAGTAAAAGTTTTAGGCATAGATTTTCAATTTCTCTTTCTTTTTGGATTATCTCATTATCTAATGTATTTATTTCATTGCCATCTTTTAGCGTTTCTTCATTCATTGTTTGGAAAGCTAAAGCAATGATCGTCTCACACAATCCACCCATAGTGATCAAATCTTTATTTAATAATGTTAATTGCTCATCAAAACGACTTCTCATATTAACCGAACCTCCCTGTTATATAATCTTCTGTCTTTTTATTTGTTGGCTGGCTAAATATCATATCAGTCTTACCATATTCAATCAATTCTCCTAATAGGAAGAATGCTGTATAATCTGAAATTCTGACTGCTTGTTGCATATTGTGCGTAACAATGATGATCGTATACTTATCTTTTAATGTCATTATTAGTTCTTCAATCTTAGAAGTAGATATTGGATCTAAGGCACTAGTAGGCTCATCCATAAGTAGTACTTGTGGTTCTACTGCTAAAGCTCTAGCAATACATAATCTCTGTTGTTGACCACCAGATAAAGCAAGTGCATTTTTCTTCAAATCATCCTTAACTTCATCCCACAAAGCTGCTCCCTCTAGAGCTTTATGAACGATCTCATCTAATTCCACTTTATTCTTTTTGCCATCGATCCTAACGCCATAAGCAACGTTATCATAGATGCTCATAGGGAAAGGATTAGCTTTTTGAAAGACCATACCGATCTCTCTTCTTAAAGCTGTAACATCTTGTTTCTTATCATAAATATCATTCCCTTGATATTTAACGTTACCCTCGATCTTAACATTCTCAACAAGATCATTCATCCTATTAAGTGTCTTTAAGAATGTTGATTTACCACACCCCGATGGTCCGATCAAAGCAGTTATACAATTCTTCTTTATATCGATATTTATTTTCTTTAAGGCATGATGATCTCCATAATATAGATCAAGGTCCTTGACTGTTATAATATCATCCATCTTTATTTCCTCTTACTTTCTTTTCTAAAAGGTCTATTCTTTACAAAACTAGCAATTTTATCTACTGATAAGTTGATCAGCAAAGTTAAGATCATTAATATAGCTCCAATCGCATAAGCTTCATCAAATCTTCCTTCAACTTTCGCATATACATACATAGCTACTGTTAATGAAGCTCCAGCACTATTTAATCCCGTAAAATAACCATGAACCACATGAGCAAATCCAGCTGTATATAGTAATGCAGCAGATTCGCCTAAGATCCTACCAATAGCCAAGATAACACCAGTGATGATACCATCTAAGCAATTCGGTAATACAACTGTTCTGATCATATGCCATTTACCAGCACCTAATGCATAACTTCCTTGCCTGTACGAATCATCAACAGTCTTTAAGCTTTCTAATGTTGTCTGCATTACTGTAGGTATATTCATCATGACTAAAGTAAATGAACCAGCAAGTAAGGAAGTATTTAAATGAAAGAATTCGCAAAAGCATAACATACCAACTAAGCCATAAATAATAGATGGAATAGCCGATAAGGTTTGTGATGCTCTCTCGATCAACGCAACTATTTTTTTATTAGTAGCATACTCATTTAAATATACTGCTGAAGCAACAGCCAGAGGTATAACAATGATGACTGTTGTAAATACGAGATATAAAGTATTTAAGATATCAGGTAAGATACCTACGCTATCACTTAAATAACTTGGTGAGGTTGTTAAGAAATTCCAAGAAATATTAGGTAATCCTTTTACTAATATATATACGATTAAAAATATAGTTAATGAAGCCGTCAATATAACTGATAGATACATTAATACTTTCATTAATGTAATATAACATTTTCTTTTCCAAGTCATATTAGTGACGCTCCTTCTTCAAGAACATATTTAAAGTTGAGTTGATAAGTAATATAAAGAAATATAGTACTAAAGCTATAGAGAACAAAGCTTGTCTTTGCAAGCCAGAAGAATATGACATTTCACTAGCTACAGCAGTAGTTAAGAAACGTACACTTTCAAATAACGAAGGCATATTAGCTACATTTCCAGCAACCATCATAACTGCTGTTGCCTCTCCTATAGCTCTACCAAGAGCTAAGACAATCGCAGCAGCAATACCACTTTTAGCAGTAGGTACTGATACTTTAAAGACTGTCTCGGTTTTAGTAGCACCTAAAGCTAGGGAACCATCTTCATATTCCTTTGGTACTGCATCAAGTGAAGTAATAGATACTTTAATGATCGAAGGTAAGATCATGATAGCTAAGATGATGATAGCTGAGAATAAACTAGAACCATCAGCCAAGTTAAACATCTTACGTACTGCAGGCACTAATACTAACATACCAACTAAGCCATAGATTACTGATGGAATACCAGCTAAGATACTGATCGCACTTTGCATCATACTCTTGATCCTCTTATTAGCAAATTTCGACAGATAGACTGCCGTAAAAAAACCAATAGGTACCCCAATAGCTATAGCTGCTGCGGTACCGTAGATACTTGTCAAGATGAATGGCAATATGCCATATGATGGTTGCGATGCAGTGGATGCCCATTTGGTATTGAACAAAAAGTTTTTTATGCCGATCTCTTTGATCGCCGGTATACCACTAATGAAGAGGTATACCGTGATCACTAAGACAAATCCTACAGTGATAAGACCGGCTAAGAGAAATATCATTTCGATAGATTTCTCAAAGATCTTTTTCTTATCCATTGCAAATTACCACTTGATCTTTAGTTAGCTGGAACAGCTCCTGCTGCAGAGATGATATCTCTTGCTGCTTCTGATAATGCATAATCGAAGAACTTCTGAGCAGCTTCTGATAATTCAGTACCTTCCTTTGTAACTAAGACAAATGGACGTTGGATTAAATATGTTCCGTCTTTAACAGTTGATTCAGAAGGAGTAACACCGTTAACTGTTAAAGCTTTAACTGTATCTTTGATTGATGCTAATGAAGCATAACCAATAGCATTTTCGTTTTGACTTACTGCAGTGATTACATCACCTGTAGAAGTTAATTCTTGACGATATACACATGCATCTTTTGTACCAGTGATGCTTTCAAATCCATCTCTTGTACCACTACCAGCTTCTCTTCCGATTACAACGATCTCACCAGCATTTCCACCAAGTTCACTCCAATCAGTGATCTTACCAGTGTAGATATCAGCGATCTGTTCAACAGTTAAATCTGCAATAGGGTTGTTAGGATTAACGATGATGGCGATACCATCATAAGCTAATACTGTTTCAGTTAAACCTTGAGCTTTTTCTTCATCTTTTAATGCACGGCTTGATAAACCGATATCACAACGACCTTCAGCAACTGCTGAGATACCTGAACCTGAACCAGTTGGGTTATAAGTGAATTTAATATTCTCATTCTCTTGCATGAATGACTCGCCCAATGCTCCGATAACCTTCTCCATTGAAGTAGATCCATCAGTTGAAACTGTTTGTTCTTCAGTTTCTGTATTTGAAGAACAACCTGCAAGAACTAATGTTAATGTTAATAATACTGCTAATGTTTTGATAAACTTTTTCATAAACTAAACATTTCCTTTCTGTTTACGGTAAATACTATAAACAGTAAAAGTAAAATCAAAAGAGTACTTTATGTAAAATCTATGTAATATCTTTCTTATTTTGAACTAGTTAAGTAAATTTCTTTTATATATTTTCAGACACTTTGTTACTAACAGATATATCACCACAATATTTAAGCTTAACGCTAATAAACCACTTAATATCCCACAACAATCTAATAAGAGTCTTCCACTAGTCAATATCGAAGATAATATTGGCATATACGATAAGAAAATAACAATTGGTTTATTTAAAAATGATTTCGTAATATTATTCAAACAAAGATAATAGAATAAAAGGCCAATGATATTTACAATAAGTAAAAAGTTACTTATCTGATCATTGTCTTTAAAATAACTACCAGCTAGCAAAAATAATATTTGAACGATCACTAATAAAGATATTAGTAAAAGAATAGTTAAGATAATTGAACTTAAAGCTATTTCTCTTTCTGGTAATTCAACATTCTGCAAAGCTATATCACTTAATGTATTATTAGAACTACTACCTATAAGTAAGTTTGGTATTAGACACACCAAAAACATTCCAACTCTTATCAATGGTACTAAATAACCATATATGATATGACTATAAAAGTGCTCTTTAACATCCATATTATTTAAGATGATCGGCAAAACCTTCATATTCTTTTGATAGACTATTTCCGAGGAAATGAGATTACCATAAGCAACTAACATAAAGTAACATGCACTGACTAATATCATCAATACTTCATCACTTTCTTCTTGTTGAACTACTTCATTTATCTCGATATCCATATCTTCGTATTCAGCTATATATTCCTTCATAAAAGTATGGGTTTCTTCATAATTTTTTCTCACAACAGTTTTTATATCATTTTCAATCTGTGCTTTGATATCATCATCTATTATTTCCTTACTATAGATCGACCACTTATCCTCATCAAGATGGATAATGATCTTTTCTTCGCCACCATAGTTTCCTATAAGATAGACTAATGAACTATCCAATTTTCCAAAATACTCATCGTATTTCTTAACACTACTATCTAAGTATACAGTTGTATTAACATTGCTATCTTTAAAGATATCCAAATGCATAAAGCAAAATATCAATATAAACTGAAGTACCATGATAACAATAGTACTCTTATTGTAAAATTTTCTTTTTAAATTAAATAAGATCAAAGCTTTCATAACTTCATCTCCATATCGCACGATGCTGTCATCTTAAACAGCGTATTCTTTTTGCCACATACCATTTACTTGGACTCCATACTAAATCAATCTCTTTCAATAAAAATGACTCAATCAAAATACAGACTCTATCATATACCTCTAAAAATGGTGGCTTATTATCTATTCCAGTCATCTTTTCATAAGCATGTTCAATCTTTTCTTTTTCATTTAAGAACATTTTAAAATCTCCAACTGTCGAAACTGCTTTGGAGATAATAAGATTTAATTGTTCCATTGTAACTTCATCACCAATCCAATCACAATCAATGTCTTTTGTTTTGTGTCCTATACCGTTAATACTATCTCGCAAGAGTATTTTGGTGATCATTGCTTCCTTAAAAATAATTGGTGATTTAGTTTGAACTATTGCTTTAATAACCTTATACAAAAATTTCTCACATTCAGTCATTACTGCTCATCGTAATACTCGATAGCCAACTGCTGATATTCTTTATATTTATTGACATTCTTTTCTTTAATATCTATTCCTTCAAACGACTCACCATGACTAAAATAATAGTTAGAAAGTCCTTCAGCTAAGATCTGAGGATCTATATCATCACTAGATAACATATCATTGATTGTCTTATTTAGCGATGTTGTCTTTAATCCTCTAACATCTTCATAATCAATAGCATTAAAACTATTGACTAGATGTACTTTAAAAGGCTTAGGCAATGGTTCTAAACCATACACGATTATCTTTGAATTGAAATTACCATTTGTCAGATTATATTGTTCTAAAGCACTCTCAAAAGCCAAGATCACGTTCTTATCTTTGATCATTGCCTTGAAATATTCTGACTTAGTAAGATAATCTTTAGCCCTACAGCCCACTTTTTCGTTATCAAGTCGCATTAGATCTTCCATCTTACAATCTAAGGCAATTGCTAACTTTTGAACTGTTTTTGCTGAACAATTGCCAATGCTACTCTTACAACTGCATATGTCCCTTAATGTAGATTGAGGAATTCCACTCATAATTGATACTCTGTAGCACGACAATTTTCTTTCATCTAAAAGTTCTTGTAGATTCATCTTACCACCTCAGCCAAAGCATAGCGGTATATCGCTGTAATGTCAAATTACCTATAATTTTTTATGCAACAGTTTTACCTATCTGTACTATTTTCCTCCCAATATATAATTGTCAGTAATTCCTTCTTTCTCCTAAAAATCCGAAGAAAAAATCTCCGATTTTCAAACAATATTAAAAAATCACAACTATCTCATTTGTTTCTCTTATTTTTTGAGCCAATTGTTTACATGTCAGCGAAATTTTAGGATTAACATCAAGATCATAATCTGTAATACCCATCACAACTATATTTCCATTTAATCCGGATGATAGTATTTTGATCATTTCGTCTTCAGATATGTCAATTTGTTCTTGATAAATGTGTTGCACTAACTTAGCGGTGCTGAATAATATTATTTTAGTAGCAAAATCATCTTTGCTTTTTTTGCGTATTGCTGAATTAATTTTAATAGCAGCCTTCCTATCATCAGTTACAACGCATAATTTGCCGTTATTGGTTCCTGGTAAGTTTGATAAAATATGGACACATAATGCTATTAAATCTTCTCCTAGATCATCGTCCTTCTCTTTATTATCTCTAACAGAGCAAAAGAATTTTTGATAAAGATCTGTTTTTCTTAAATTTTTTGCTTTTAAAAGTTCTTCAGATAATTCTAAATTTTCAGCTAATGTTCTTTCTATTGTGCTTACTGGAGACTTAACATTTCTTATTGCCCACATTAAATACTCATTTATCCTTTGTTTATCACTAAAACACTCTGAAAGTATATCAAACAAATATTCTTCAGAAAAAATCACCACTTCTATCTGATTGTCATGCAGTCTTTTGATAAGTTTAATTTGCGATTGATTCAATATGTGATGTTCACCTACTAGTTCAATTAATACTCCTCTTATGATAATTATCGCCGAATTATGCATTTTATAATATTTTATTAGTATCTGCATTTCTCTTTCATCTAAATAAGAATGCCTTTGAAATGAACAAGCATCATAAAACACCAATCTTTTTGATTGGAAAAATAATTTCTTCATTGTTTCAACATCAGACAATACAAAAGGTTCTATATCACTATAGTTAATTGGTATCTCACAATAGCTTGTTGCCATATTTTATTTTCTCCTTATTTGTTGGTACAATTTATCCATATTGTTCAATGCTTTCTTTAGATCCCTCTCATTTATATATTCATCACAAATATAACTTTTCCCATTTTCTCCAACCAATTTTTTTAGCCTAAAAAAATCATCTTTTTTTGAACAATTCATTATTGTTTCATCTAGCCATAATTCTGTTAATCTTTTTCTTATAGTTTCCTTATCTATGCTCAATTGCTGATCTGTTACTATATTTGAATCTAACAAATCTAGTTCTAAACATCTAATAAGTACTGCCATATATGTCATTTGGTAATATGACATTAATCTAATAATAGTATCGAAAGTCCCATCATTAGACTCACTTTTAAACTTTAAAAACATCCTTCTAAAATTATTCTCTGGCATCAATAACATCCCAGCAAATAGATTTGCCGCATATTCTTGTTTGTTTTCGTAATATTCATTATCTACAACCCCAACCGTACATATTGAATCACAATCACAGAAAAAGGCATGGTATATTTCATGAGCAATAATAAAATTAATATTTACTTTAGGCAATGAACTATTAATCATAACATACCCTATACCATCATCTTTATAACACAATGCTCCAATCTCATCATCGTCAATAGGCAACTCAAAAACCATAAAACCTTTCTTTTGAAACGATGATCTTACAATCTGCAAGACATTAAGGATGTCATTATCAATTTCAATGGAAGCAAAAGAGCAATATTTCTTTATTTTTTCTTGAATAACTTCTTGATTGGCTTTATTAAATGCAATTATTTCTCTTAAATGTTTAATATTCATTTACTTACCTCTACTAATATTTACAAATCTATTCTCTGCCCCCAAAACTACATCGACATTCTTTACTAATTCCACCATAAGAGAAGATATTTGCTTTTGCTTACTTGATGGCTCACCAACATAAAATGATATCTTTTCTGATGAGAAATTATCTACTTGTTCAATGCTCATTGAATCTGATAAAAAGTATTCGATACTTTTTCCAAGACCATCAGCAATCTTCTCCATATCACTTCCAGTTTCTTCTTGTACTCCAGTGAGTAAACGAGATAATTTATTTTTTTCAATTCCTGTAATCATACTTAAATAACTTTGTTTAATCTTCATCTCTGATAAATACCTATTAACATTACTAATAAACTTGGTCATAATATCACTCCTATCCCTACAATTATCATTATACATAAACATATTCTAATTTCAATATCTTATCTTATATTATGAGATTATTTAGCGTATATTTTAATATTTGTCATCGACTTATTTTAAACAATTAATTCTATTCTTATATTTTGATTCTATTGCGTTTTTTCTAACTCATCCATAGTTTTAACAACTGTATTGCCTTCATTGATTTGATTCATACTATCTTTAATATGTTTTAAATTATTTTCGGTACATATAGGATCAGCCGATATTTCAAATGGAATCCTACATTCTCTTCCAACTTTTTCGTAAAAATCACAAATGCAGTTGTCATCGATAATCCCATTGCATCACATGCCATTTCCATTTTCACCTTATCTTCTGCACCTAATTTGAATTTTACATTTACTAATTTAGACATAATAATTCCTCCTCACTATTATATTAGTTACTAAAATCGACAATTCCTAAAAGTTATATTGTTTTCATTAAAATATTTTACTAAAATCTATATGGTCAATTGACTAGAGGTAAATAACGATGAAAAAAATTATTCAAACATTTTTGGTATTATCAATATTATTCTGTTTTACTGGATGTAAAGAAAAAGAAGAATCAAACACATTCAATATATACTCCTTAACTGGCCCTACAAGTATGGGATTAGTTAAGTTATATAGTGATGACTCATCTAAAAACTACATTAGTCACATAGTTAGTGATGCTTCTGAAATAAGTAGTGCTCTTATAAACGAAGAAGCTGATATCGCTATGTTACCAGCAAATCTTGCTAGTATCTTATATAACAAGACAAAAGACTTTAAAGTAGTGGCTATTAATACTTTAGGAGTCCTCTATATTGTTGAAAATGGTGATTCTATTAATTCACTAAATGATTTAAAAGGCAAAAGTATCGTTCTAACTGGTCAAGGTACTACACCCGAATATGTTTTAAGATATCTGTTAAATGAAACAGGTATTGAAGAAGAAGTAGAATTGATTTTTAAAAGTAGTGCTAATGAAGTGGCAACAACCCTAGCAAGTGGATTAGCTGATATTGCATTACTCCCTCAACCATTTGTAACTGTTGCTTTAAGCAAGAATTCCAACTTACGTATCGCTTTAGATCTAAGTGAACAATATTCAAATATGACTAATGGCCAACAATTGATCACAGCCGTTACTGTTGTAAGAAATGAAATATTAGAAAACTATCCAAATGCTATTAAAGAGTTCTTAAATCAATATCATAATAGCATCTCTTGGGTAAATGAAAATAGCCAAGAAGCAGCACAGATGATCGTAGAGATGGGTATTCTTAATGATGCTACTATTGCTGAAGAAGCTTTACCTTATTGTAACCTTGTTTATATTGATGATAGTGAGATGAAAACACTACTAGAAAGTTATCTAACTATTCTTTATGATGCTGATAAAACAAGCATAGGAAATCAACTACCAGATGAAGACTTCTACTATATCAACGATTAGAAAGATCATTGTCGTATTATTTTGGCTCATCTTATGGCAAGTGATCGCCATGATCATAGATAAGCCATTGATCTTTTCTTCTTTTACTGATTGCCTATTTAGATTTGCTAAACTGATAACTGATAAAACTTACTATTTATCTTTGTTAACTACCTTATCAGAAACATTACTAGGATTATCTATCGCTTATTTATCTGCTTTGTTATTATCTTATATTTCCTATAAACATCAGTTAGTTCAAGAAATCATCCAACCAGTGATCACCGTACTAAAAAGTGTTCCCGTGGTTAGTTTTGCGATAATCCTTCTTATCTGGCAAGGAAATAAGTTTTTATGCTTAGCAGTTTCCTTTACTGTTGTATTTCCTAATGTTTATTATTCCTTATTAAAAACATTTGACAACACTGATGAACATCTATTAAATGTTGCTAAGATCTATCGACTCACTAACAAGGAAATATTCCTACATATTTATTCAGTAGACATCATAAATACTTTAAAAGCAATCTTACAAAGCAATATTTCAATGGCATTTAAAAGTACGATTGCTGCTGAACTGATTGGTCTTACTTCTAACAGTGTAGGACTACAACTTTATTACTGTAAGCTAAATCTAGATACTGCTGGCTTATTCTGTTATACATTCTCACTTATACTTATAAGTTACCTTATTGAAAAGATCATATTAAAGATCTTGGAAAGGGCAATATGATCAAACTAGTAAATATTAACAAAAGCTATGATAAAGAAATTTTAAAGGATTTTTCATATTCCTTTGAAAATGGTAAAAAATATCTTATCACGGGAAAAAGTGGCATAGGAAAAAGTACTTTACTAAATATCATCACCTCATTGATAAAACCAGATAAAGGTGAAGTCATCACCACTGATAATTTTTCATATAGTTTTCAACAGCCAACATTATTAGAATACTATTCGGTCAAAAAGAACATTGAGATCTTTACTAAAAAGGAAGATATCACCGATCTTTTATTACCTATTGAATGTTTAAAACAAAAAGTATCCACTTTATCTGGTGGGCAAAAGCAAAAGCTATCTATCTATATCGCCCTAAAAGCAAATAGTGACACTGTCCTATTAGATGAACCATTTAATAACTTAGATAAAGAAAGTATCACTACCATCATTAATTTTATCGACAACAATATCAATGATCGTACTTTGATCATCTCTTCTCATCAAATTGAATTATTAAAAGACTATACCCTTATCGATCTTGACCAATATACAAGATGTCTTCAAAAGTAAGTTTTCTATAAACATAATCACAATTTAAACTACATACGATTATCTGAGCAATAGATTCCGATAAAATAACATATCGCCACTTGTCATTCACACAATATTTTTTAATTACTCCCTCTTGATTAGAAAGATCTTGATCAGTTTCAATGATCCTTCTTTTATCATCAAATAGGGCTTTTTTTGTTATGTTATATTTGATCTTGCCATTATACAAATATAAGAATCTATCACAGATACTAGCTATTGGTTGATATAAATGAGAAGACAATAAGACAGTCTTACCATGATACTTCAACGCCTTTATGCATTGCATAAATAAACTAACATTATCACTATCTAGACCCGTAAAAGGTTCATCTAAAATGACGATAGGAGCATTTTTTATTAAACATACCGCTAACGCAACTTTCTGTTGGTTACCTTTAGATAAGTTACTGATCTTTTCGTATTTATATTTCTCTATTTTAAAGTATTCTAGTTGCCTATTTATCCTATTTTCTATATCCACTGATTTATTTAGTTCAGCGACTAACTTCAAATGATCATAAACACTACAATCTAAAAATAGACTTCTTTCTTCAGGCAAATAACTGACAGACTCATGATCAATCGTCTCATCGTTATAAAGGATCTGACCATGACTTGCTTCACATAAAGAAGCGATCATCTTAAAAGTCGTAGTTTTGCCACTACCATTATTTCCTAACAATGAGACAACTTCTCCATTTTCAATCTTTAAACTGATATTCTTAATGACTTCCTTATCACCGTAATTCTTGCACAAATTTTTTATCTCGATCATAAAACCTCCACTAATATTTATTAGTAGGGATCTTAATAATATTCCTAAACATTTATGCTTTTTTCCATAATAAAAGCCTCCAATTTGGAGACTTACTTATTAGCATCGTAAATAATCTTTAAACGACGTTCGCTTCCTTCGCCCTCAGACTCTGTTCTAATATGAGGAAAGCTAGAAAGATATTGATGAATGACTCTTCTTTCGTCATTAGTCATTTGACCTAAACGAGCAGAAACCTTTGTCTTTTGAACAGTGCGAGCGATTTTGCCTACCATGTTCTTTAACTTAGCATATCTTTCCTCTTTATAGCCATTGATATCAATAAGAATATTTACATGTTTTCTAAACTCAGCACTACTTGCAGCCTTTACTACATTAGTGATAGCTTGCAAAGTCTGACCAGCCTTGCCGATCAATACAGCATTGTTTTCGGCATTTAGCTTGACAAAATAACAATCATTCTTTTCTTCAATAGCAATCTCACATTTCATACCGATGTTATTGAAATAGTTTTGAAGATATTCCACAATGAAATCAGCAATATCGTTGTGAGCATAAGCCTCAATGATAGCCTTAGCACCAATGCCAAATAGTCCACCAGCTTTTTCTTCAACAACAAAATATACTATTTCTTCTGCAGTGACATTTTTCTCGGAAGCTGCTACCTTGATAGCTTCTTCCTTTGTCTTAGCAGTATATCTATTCATGATCAATATACCTCCATTGGATATATACTGTCTTTAATACATTAACTAATGAGTTGATCAACCAATAAACTGACATAGCAGCAGGCCATCTGATACCGATGATTACTACCATAGCTACCATTGTGAACATCATCATGTTAGTTTGAGTATTTTGAGGATTTGTATCCTTATAAGCGCGATAATTCTTAGATTGTTTTTTCTTTCTTTCAGCTAACCAAGAAGGAATCTTACTAGATACAAATTGAGTGATAGCCATCAAAATGAATACAACAGCGATTGGCCAGCAATTTGCTAGATCCTTAAATGCTGCTAAAGGTGTAGTAGATAATGGAATACCTAAGAATGTTCCATTACATACAACATCAGCACGTTGAACAGCATAATACATTGCGATAAGAATAGGGAATGTCAAGAATGGTGTGATCAATGATCCTAATGGATTAATGCCATGCTTGCTGTAAAGAGCTTGCATCTCTTGAGCTTGTTGCATCTTAGAATTGTCATCATCCCTACCAGCATATTTAGCTTGAATAGCATTCATTTCAGGCTGTAACATCTGAATCTTTTGAGTAGATACTGTTGATTTAACAGATAATCCTAAAGTAATGATGTTATAGATAACAGTAGTAACGATAACACCTAATACAGCACTATGTAAAACAGTGCCTAACCAGTTAACACATTGTGATAATGGATAAACAAAGATAGCAGTAAAGAAACTTTCATCTAGCATGTCTTTCCATGGTGTTGTAAGATAGATAACTTTTTCTGCTAATGTATTTCCATTTGCATCAGTATTTCTTTGACAGCCTGTTAAGACTGCAACTAATACTATCAGCATTATCAACATTATTTTCTTTTTTGTTCCTTTTTTCATTGTCGAATCTCCTTCATAAAAGTTTGTCCTTGACTATTATAAACCGAATTATATAGCGCTGACAAATCTTTTTTATTAGTATCATACTGTTGCGGATCATAATTTTTCCTAATGATGATGACATAGTCCTTACCCGATGTGAAATCACAGGTTTCTTGTAATATCATCCTTACTTGTCTTTTGATCTTGTTGCGGACTACCGCATTTCCGCTTTTCTTGCCAACTGAAATCCCAATACGATCAAATGGTTCTATTGCCTTAGAATAATACATGACATAATTTCTATTTTTTAAACATTTTCCACTTTTTATGATCCTTTGAAACTCTTCGTTTTTCTTAATCCTAAACTGTTTTTTCATTTGAGAAAAAAAGTTGCATCAGCAACTCTCCTTTATGCAGATAATACTTTTCTTCCTTTGGCACGTCTGCGAGCCAATACTTTACGTCCACCAACAGTTTTCATGCGGGCTCTGAAGCCTGCTACTTTGGCATGTTTTCTTTTGCTCGGTTGATAAGTTCTCTTCATTTTATAGCCACCTCCCGAATTTAATACAAATAGAGCAATTGCCCTATTATCTTACTAAATTTGTCAAGCATAGTCAACTAAAAACAAAAAGTTCGCACTTATTTTTCATCAAAAGATTCAATGATCTCAACGCCCTTAGAGGTTCCTATCCTTTCTGCACCAGCTTCAACAAAAGCAAGTGCATCTTTCAAGGTCCTGATCCCTCCAGCCGCTTTTACCTTAACCGTATCGCCAACTGTTTTTTTCATTAGCTTAACAGCTTCCAATGTGGCTCCTGATGTTCCAAATCCTGTACTAGTCTTAATGAAATCAGGTCTTACTTCTTTAGCTATCTCAGCTAATTTAACGATCTCATCATCTGTAAGATAACATATCTCAAAGATGACCTTACTTATGACGTTATACTTATGGCAGATATCCACAATAGTCTGCATCTCTCTTTTAACATACTCATAATTCTTTTCTTTTAACTCAGTAATATTGATCACATAATCAATCTCATTAGCACCATTTTTGATCGCATCTTCCGTTTCAAAAGCTTTAGTTGCAATCGATTGTTGACCTAAAGGGAATCCAATTGCAGCTCCCACATGAATATCTGTACCCTTTAAATATTCTGCACATCTTTTAGATTGCCCAGAATTGATTGCTACCATCGCAAAGTGATACTTTACTGCTTCATCACATAACTTCTTCATATCAGCATCTGTAGCATAAGCTTTTAGATTTGTATGATCGATCATTCTCGCTAATTGTTCTTTTGTCATTTTAAATATCTCCTTATCTCTCTTTATCATTATTATAGAACTTTAATCTTTTTATTAACATTCTTTTTTTACCACAGTTATGAAACATATGATTTTTTTGTATCAACACAAAGATAATTTGTAAGATCATTTTTCTTGTATTCTATCTATATTTGTTTTAGAATAATTGCACATCTTATAAAGAGTGATGGAGGGACCGACCCTTTGAAGTCACACCAACCTATTTGATTAGGTGGTAAAGTCGGAACGATGAGATAACTTTTAGAATGAGCAGCATCCAAGAGTTATCTTGGGTGCTTTTTTGATGTAGATCGTTATAAAGGAGAGAAGAGAAAAAATGAAATTGTACAGTAATGAGATCGTATTCCGTGGCCATCCAGATAAAGTCTGTGACCAAATATCAGATGCCATCTTAGATGAGTGTCTAAGACAAGACAAGAATAGCCGTTGTGGCATTGAAACAGTTGGTGGTAAAGGTAAGATATTTATCACTGGTGAAGTTACTACTAATGCTAAGATCGATGTAGAAAAGATCGCTAAAAGTGTTTTAGAAGATGTCGGTTATTCTACTAACTATGAGATAATCGATAATTTAGGTAAACAGAGTTGTGATATTGCCTTAGGTACTAATACCACTGTTGGTGGAGCAGGAGATAATGGTATGATGTTTGGTTATGCATGTGATGATAATGATAGATATCTACCAACAGCTATGGTCATCCTTCAACAATTATCGCAAAAATATGACCAATTAAGAAAACAAGACAAACGTTTCTTGGCCGATGGTAAAGCACAGATCACCGGTTACTATGATGAAGAAAACAAACTTCAAAAGATCAAGACTTTTACTATTTGTTATCAAAATACCGAAAAAGAAAGAAAAATAACTGATAAGATCTTAGAAGATATCTGCACGGAGATCTGTAATCAATTTGACATCGAGATTGAAGAATTCTTGATCAACCCAACAGGCAAGTTCTTTATTGGTGGTTTTGAAGGCGATGCTGGTCTTACAGGAAGAAAGATCGTTGTTGACTCTTATCAGTCATTTGCTCCAGTTGGTGGAGGAGCTTTCTCAGGCAAAGACCCAAGCAAGGTAGATCGTTCTGCTGCCTACAAAGCAAGACAAATCGCGATAGATTACCTAAAAAAATATAACCTTCATTATTGCCAAGTTCAATTAAGCTACGCTATCGGCAAAGCTGAACCACTTGCTATATACATCACTTCTAACAAAGGTGATATTGAACCAGAACAAGAGTTATATCATCAATGTTCTGTCAATAATATCATCAAAGATCTTGACTTACTAAATACTTGTTACCTTGAAACAGCTAAGTTTGGTCATTTCAGATAGAATAACAAAGAAGCATTTTACAGATTTGCTTCTTTTCTTTTCTTATCTAATTCGATCCACTCATCCAAAGTAAGTGGTTGATAATCACTATACATACAGAAACAATTAATCATTTGACAAGGAATAGTACGAAGATCATTCTCATCATTAGGATTGATCCTTGTGTTATTAGTTATCTTACAAAACTGTTCAACTAACTTTTCATCACGTGTATCATGAACATGGCCATATAACATGTACGACTTAGCATTACCATTAGCATCTAAACGATATTGCCCATTGTAACAGATGATCGGATAATGGCACAAAACTATCTTACGATTATTATCATGCAATTCTTCATAATCTTTTACCCATTCAAATCTAGAAGCATCAAAGTCTTTATCTTTCAAATAACGATCATCGTGATTACCTCTGATCAAAAATAATCTTCCCTTTAATCTATTAACGATCTCATTAGTCTGTTGACCATTACCAAAAGACAAGTCACCTAAAATAATGACCTCATCATTCTTTTTGATTTTCTTATTCCATCTTTCGATCATATATTCATTCATCTGTTCAACACTATCAAAACCCCGACAATCCATTTTTGTCAGTAAGTTAATGTGGTAAAAGTGCAGATCCGAAATGTAATAACGCATATATAGATTATATCGCATACCTCCACTTATTTAATAGTTATTTTGTAGTTTAAAATATGCTAAAATAATGTAATAGGAGAAGTCAGTTCAATGAAAAAATTCGCGGTAGTTTCAAAAGATGATGAAGTATCCATCAAAGTAGCTAAAACAGTTCAAAAAAGATTGATAGAAAAAGGGCTTGCCTATGACGACAAACAACCAGAAATCGTTTGTATCATTGGAGGAGATGGGACCTTCTTATCCGCTATTCATAAATATATGTCAAGACTCGATCAAACAGTTTTCGCAGGAATACACACTGGAACCTTAGGATTCTTTGTAGATTATACTCTTAAAGAAATGAATGATTGTATTGAAGACATCGCTACAAAACAACCTGAGATCGAGACAAAAAGATTACTAAAGATCTCTTTATCCTCAAATCAAGAGTTTTATGCTGTCAATGAAGCTTGGATCGAAAGTTTCAAGACTCAGCATATCAATGTCCAGATCAACGATAGCCAACTAGAAACATTCCATGGCACAGGGCTTGTTATCTCTACTCAGATCGGTTCCACTGCCTATAGTCGTTCTGCAGGTGGAGCAATCATCCAACCAGGACTGGAAACAATACAGTTAAGTGAGATCTGTGGCATCCACCACTCACATTACCATTCCATCGGTAATCCGATCATCGTTTCAGCAGATACGACTATCAAATTGATCTCTCAACAATTCTCTCATGCTAAATTATGCTTTGACCGTTATTATATCGACTTACCAGAAAAGCAAGAGATCTCTTGTACTTTATCAAATAAAAAAGTGCAATTAGCTCACTACAAACCAATAGATTGGATAAGTCGTTTACAACATTTGTTTTAAAGAAAGAAGGAAAGATAAGTGAAGAAAAAATGGTATGAAATATTAGATTCCACAAGATTTGCGATTACCATCCTTTTGATCGGCTATCTATTCATCGGTATTGGCAATATCCAAGTCGAAAATGAAATCATCAAAAAGATCCTTTTGATATTCTCATCTACTGGCTCTTTAATCAAAGATCTTTTTCCACTAGGTTTAACATTAAACTATATTGGAAAGAATAAAAAAGATGTCATCCCATTTATGGGAGCTTTACTTTGTTATTTTCTAATGAATGTCATTACTATGGTCATTGGTAATTCCAATTACGCTAGTGAATTCTATTGTTCAATCTTAGGCATAACTACCTCTACTGGCTTGAAACCACTAAATCTAGGTGTTTTTGGCAGTGTGATCATTATCTTACTAGTTAATGCCGCTTATGACTTATCTCGTAAAAGATATAACTATGGTTTTTTGACCTTCATCGATAATGATGCTTGGTTTTTGATCACTGCTTTCTTATTTACTACAATAGCTTCTATTGCAGTAAGTTTTGGTTATGTTTATTTAGTCAGCATAACGTCTAGACTTATGGATTTCATCTCAGCAAATAGTACTAATCCAACTGTTCTATTCATTTATGGTACCTGTGAAAAACTAGGAGAGATGTTCCAGTTGGAAAATATCTTTAAGAATAATTTCTTGTTTGGTGCTTTAGGAGGCAATTGGATTGATAATGCTCAAACTGTTTATAATGGTGATATCAATATTTGGACTGCTCAACTTACTGCCGATTCATTAAGTGTTGGTACAGGTAAATATACCTCTGCTTCTTATATCATCAACTTGTTTGCTGCTCCTTCCTTGATCATAGGCTATTATCTTAATATCACTGATAAAATTGATAAAAGTAGGATGTTAGGCATGTTACTAATGGGTATTGCTTGTTCAGTGTTAACAGCTTCACCTTTACCAATTGAAATAGTCATCTTCTTAACTTCACCAATGTTATACTTCTTACATATCTTACTAAGTGGCTTCATCTATATGTCTTGTGGAATACTAGGTATCTATATTGGTGTGATGAGTAATGTAGCTAATCAATCTACTTTATGCATCGGTACAATATTTGAATTCATCCATTACTATAGTGTCGTTAACTTACATCAGACCATGCTCAAAGCCTTGATCATGGGCATCATCGTATTTATACTATATCAATTATTAGTATTTGTTTACTATCATATTTTAGCCCAAGACTTCTTAGATAGTGAAACAGGCAAGATCGAAGTAAGTCGCTTCATTGAATTATTAGGTGGAATCAATAACATTAAAAAGATCACTTCCTCATCTGTTGCTATCACAGTTGTCTTAAATGATCGTGATAAATTAGATGTCAATGGCTTATTAGCCGATAGAGCTTATAAAGTAACAGAAAGATATTATGGCTTTATCATTGAATACGGTGCAGGTAGTAGTAGCATTTGTCGCAAAGTCAGAAAAGCTATGCAAGACTATCAAACATGCCTGCAATACAGTAAGAAATAGAGGTTTACAATGAGTGAATATACACCAATGATGAAACATTACTTAGAGATCAAAGAAAAGTATCCTGATGCTTTAGTCTTTTATCGCTTAGGGGATTTCTATGAAATGTTTTTTGATGATGCTAAAACAGCATCACATGAATTAGATCTAGTATTAACTGGCCGTAATGCTGGTGTAGAAGAGAAGGTACCCATGTGTGGTGTGCCTTTTCATGCAGTAAATGGTTATATTCAAAGACTTATCAATAAAGGCTATAAAGTTGCTATCGTAGAACAATTAGAGGATCCTGCAGAAGCTGTAGGATTAGTTAAAAGAGATGTTATCAAGATCGTTACTCCTGGCACCATCATGGACGAATTAACTGATGAAACAGGAAGTGTCTATCTTGCCTCTTTAGTTGACCATAACTATGGATATTCTTTAGCTATCTGTGATTGTACTACGGGAGAAGGCAAGTTCATCTCAATAAATCACGATAATACCAGTTTAATTCAAACTCTCATCAGTAATGAAGTAAGAGAATTAGTCGTTGACTCTAAATTCAATAAAAAAACTTTAACTAACTTGTCAGATAGTTATTTTTTAACTATCTCTGAATGTAATGAAACTACGATCAAAGAAGAATACAAACATCTTTTAAATGGTTGTCAAGATATCCACTTAAACGAAGCCTTTGGTAGACTATTAAATTATTTAGAAGTCACACAAAAAAGAACAATGAGTCAATTAAGACCATTTGAATTAATAAACGAAGAAGACTACTTAAAAATGGATTATTCTACCATCATTGGATTAGAATTAGTCCAACCTAGTAAGACTAACAATAAATCAATCACTCTTTATTCTTTCTTAAACAATACCCGTAGCGCCATAGGAGCAAGACAATTAAAGAAATGGGTTAGTAGACCTTTAAGAGATATTGACAAGATCAATCAACGTTTAGATATGATCACTTATCTCAATAAGAATTTCTTAAAAAGAGAACAATTAAAAGAATATCTCTCATCTCTTTATGATCTCGAAAGGATCGTAGCTCGTATTGCCTATGGTTCAGCTAATCCTAAAGATTGTCAACGTTTAGCTAAATCCTTAGAAAATGTGCCAGAGATCTTAAATATTGTTAAAGAGAGTAAATGTTATCCTGAATATGATGACATCAATTCATGTAGAGAGATCTATGACTTATTAAATGAAGCTTTAACCGAAGATCCACCAGTACTAGTTAGAGATGGTAATATCTTCAAAGATGGCTATGATAAACAACTAGATGAATATCGTGATATCTTAAAAAATGGTAAGAATTGGATTGCTTCCCTAGAACAATCTGAAAGGGAAAGAACTCAGATTAAAACTTTAAAGATCGGCTACAATCGAGTATTTGGTTACTACATTGAAGTATCTAAAGGAGCTTTAAATCAAATAAAAGAAGAATGGGGTTATCAACGTAAACAAACCTTGACTACAGGTGAAAGATTCATAACTGAACAACTAAAAGAAAAAGAAGATATGATCCTACATGCTGAAGAAAAGAGTTTAAAACTTGAAGTAGCTTTATTTTCTCAATTACTAGATAAGATCAAAAAAGACTTATACAACTTACAACAATTATCTAATTGCTTAGCTGTCATCGATGCCATCTACTCATTAGCAGTGGTTAGCAGTAACTTTGGTTATGTCAGACCTATTTTTAATAATGACCATTTGATAAATATCGTTGGTGGTAAACATCCAATCTTAAATTCCTTTAAAAATATTAAATATGTCCCTAATGACTTATATATGGATAAAGAAGTGACTACTTTAGTGATAACCGGTCCTAACATGGGTGGTAAAAGCACTTATATGAGACAATGCGTCTTATTAGCGATCATGGCTCAGATTGGTTGTTATTTGCCAGCTAAAAAAGCCGAATTACCATTATTTGATCAAATTTTCACTCGTATTGGTTCAACTGATGATATCTTATCTGGCCAATCTACTTTTATGGTGGAAATGTTAGAAGCTAATAACGCTTTAAGTAAAGCAACAAAAGATTCACTCATCATCTTTGATGAGATAGGTAGAGGTACTTCAACTTATGATGGTATGGCCTTAGCTCAAGCAATGTTGGAATACATTGATGCTGCTATCAAAGCCAAAACATTATTTAGTACTCACTATCATGAATTAACTTCTTTGGAGAATAACATGGAACATTTACGCAACAAGCATGTACAAGTTGCCGAAAATGATGGCGAGATAACTTTCTTATACAAAGTAAAAGATGGCAAAGCTGATAAATCTTATGGAATCCATGTTGCCTCACTTGCTAAGTTGCCTAGTAGTGTCATTGAAAGAGCAAAAACATTGTTAAAAGAATTGGAGAGTACAAAAAAGATCCGTAATGATCAAAGTCAGATCATCATGTTAGAAAAGATCCCTAATGACTTACAACAAGTTAAAGAACTATTACAACTTGCTGATCCTAATAACATGACACCAATAGAAGCACTACAGTTTGTCTCTACATTAAAAGAGAAGATAAAGGACAGTAACAAATGAGTAAGATCAAAACATTAAATGAACACTTGACTAACATGATCGCTGCTGGAGAAGTAGTAGAAAGACCAATGGGTGTAGTCAAAGAACTAGTAGAAAATTCCATTGATGCTCAAAGTACTAAGATAGAAGTCCGCCTAAAAAATGGTGGACTAGATGAGATAGAAGTCATCGATGATGGCTGTGGTATGGATAAAAAAGATGCTACAGCGGCATTTGGTCGTCATGCCACAAGTAAGATCTCCCAAGATGATGACTTATGGCATATTCAAACAATGGGTTTTAGGGGGGAAGCCTTACCTTCTATTGCCTCTGTAAGTAAGCTCACTTTAACAACCAATGATTCTAATGATTCAACTCTAGTTAAGATCGAATATGGCAAGATCCAAGAAGTAAGACCTATTGCTGCTGCTCAAGGCACTTCAGTAAAAGTTGAAGGATTATTCTATAAAACACCAGCAAGGTTAAAACATTTAAAAAATGCCAATAGTGAATTAAATGCTATATTGGATCTGATCCAAAAGATCGCATTAGCTCATCCAGAGATCGCATTTGAACTATATAACGATGATAAACTTAAGATCCAAACTAATGGTTCTAACTCCTTGCAAGAAACAATCATGGCGGTCTATGGTCTAGATATCGCTAAGAAAGCTCTTAAAGTTGAATGTCATGACTATGATTTTGAAGTAGAAGGTTATATCATTGCTCCAGCTATCACTCGTAGCAGTAAACAATACATTAATACCTTCATCAATGGCAGAGTCATAAGAAGTTACTATCTAAATAAAGCTGTCATTGATGGCTATAATTCTTTCATAATGCCAGATCGTTATCCAATAGCTGTACTAAATATCAAGGTTGATTACCAATTAGTTGATGTCAATGTTCACCCATCAAAGTGGGAGATCCGTTTATCTAAAGAAAAACAACTTGCTGAACTGATCAAGACAAATATTACAAGTGTCATCAAAAATTCAATGATCCCTTCTGATCTACTTATTGATCATATTGCTTTAAAAGATGAACCAATATTCAAAGAAGAAATTGAACAAGAAAAATCAGAGATATCTAATGATCAACCTAAATTAGAATACGACTATTCGTACACGACTAGATTACAAGATAGTGTGGATACCCCAATCATAAAAGAGACTTTCTCAAATACCACTAACAAACAAGTAGTTCAAGAAAAGATCATAGACTATCCAACCAATCCAACTATTGATAGATTTACATATCTTGCTCAATTACATGGTCGTTATATCTTAGCTTATGATGAAGAAAATCTCTATATCATCGATCAACATGCCGCTCAAGAAAGATGTATGTATGAAGACATACAGAATAAGATCATGGCAAGAAGTATCATCACTCAACCACTATTAGTACCACTTGTAGTCAATGTAACCCCAGCTATTGTTGATAAGATTGACTTACTTAATGAGCAACTATCTTGTATTGGATTACAATTTGAACAATTCTCCCTTAACTCTTTGATCGTTAGGGAAGTACCTGACTTCTTTGAAAATCTTGATGAAGATGAATTTATTGAACAACTCATAAATGAAGTCATCAATGACAAAAAAATGTCTATCTTAGAAGTAAGAAAAGAAAAGATCGCATCTTTAGCTTGCCATAGTTCTGTTAGATTTAATCACTACTTGTCTACTGATGAAAGTAAGAAATTACTATCACGCTTATCAAATTGTAAACAACCATTCAATTGTCCTCATGGCAGGCCAACAATGATCACCATCAGTGAGAAACAATTAGTAAAGGAGTTCAAACGTGTCTAAAGTATTAGTTATAGTAGGACCTACTGCTATTGGTAAAAGTTCTTTATCTATCAACCTAGCAAAAAGATTTAATGGGGAGATCATCAATGGTGACTCAATACAGGTCTATAAAGAATTAAACATCGCCAGTGCTAAGATTACTAAAGAAGAGATGAATGGTATCCCTCATCATCTTTTAGGCTATAAAGAAGTAACAGATGATTACAATGTTGCCTTCTTTCAACAGGACGGACGAAAAGCGATAGAAGACATTACTTCTAGAGGTAAATTACCAATCGTTTGTGGTGGTACAGGTTTATATATCAAAGCATTACTATATGATTATACTTTCTTAAAACAAGAAGAAACAATTAACAATGATTATAGCCAATATAGTAATGAACAATTATTTGAAATGTTAAAACAACTTGACTTTCAGAGTTCATTATCGATCCACCCAAATAACCGTAAAAGAGTCATTAGAGCTTTAGATATGGCAAAAAGTGGTAGTAGTAAATCAGAACAAGAAGCCAAACAAGAGCACAAATTACTATATGATGCTAAGATCATCTCTCTTACTATGGATAGAGAAAAACTAAGAAGTAGGATCGATCAAAGAATCGAGATTATGTTAAACCAAGGTCTATTAGATGAGATCAACTATCTTTTTAGTAAGTATCCTTATGATCTTCATTGTTTCCAAGGTATAGGTTACAAAGAATTTATACCTTATTACAAAAATATTAAAACATTACAAGAATGCATTGAAGATGTTAAGACTCATACAAAACAATTTGCGAAAAGGCAATACACGTGGTTTAGAAACCAAATGCCAGTTGATTGGTATGATATTGAAAATAAAGATTATCCGAACAATGTCTATAAAGATGTAGAGGAGTTTTTAAAATGAATGAGATCTATACAAGAGTGATAAATTTAATTGGTGAAGAAAATTTCAATAAGATCAGAAATACAACAGTATTAGTTGCAGGTCTTGGGGGAGTAGGTGGTTACACTTTAGAAGCACTAGTAAGAAGTGGAATAGGTAAAGTAGTCATTATCGATAAAGACACGGTAGACATCACTAATCTTAATAGACAAGTCATTGCTACTCAAGATACTATCGGTAAAAGTAAAACTACAGTCTTCACCGAAAGAATTAAAAGCATTGATCCTTCTACAGAAGTTGTAGCTATCAATGATTTTTTAAGCGAAGATAATATGGAAGAGATCTTTTCTAATGATATTGATTATGTTGTGGATGCTATTGATACAATGACAAGTAAGATAAGCTTATGGAAATATTGCCAATCTCATAACATTCCTTTTATCTCTTCTTTAGGAATGGCTAGAAAATTAGATCCAACAAAAATAAAGATAACAACTCTTAATCAAACTGAATATGACCCAATGGCTAAAGCTTTAAGATCACTAGCGAGAAAAAACGGTCTGTCTTTAAATATCCCTGTTGTCTTTACAACTGAAAGACCAGTTGAAGACTCTTTAAGTCAAAAGAGTAATCTTGGCTCAATGATCTTTGTACCTGCAACTGCTGGCTTATTAGCCGCCAATTACATCATCAGAGATATCATTGACAACAAAAAAAGATAGTGTAAAATATTATCGCTGAAAGGAAATAAGATGAAAGTTATTATAGGTTTGGGTAATCCCGGTTCAGAATACGAAAAAACAAGACATAACAGTGGTTTTATGACAATTGATAAGATCGCTGATCTTTTAAATGTCTCTATCAACAAAAAAGAACACCAAGCTTTGACTGGCAAGACCACTTATAAAGGTCAACAAGTAGTCTTATTAAAACCACAAACATACATGAATAACTCAGGTATCGCTGTTAGTTCATTTGTCAATTATTATCATATTGATCTAAACGATATCTTAGTGATCTATGATGATCTTGATCTTAAATATGGCCAATTACGATTAAGGACAAAAGGTTCTGCCGGAGGACATAATGGTATCAAAAGCATTATTTCCCAATTAGGTACTGATCAATTCAAAAGGATAAGAATCGGTATCGAAAAAAATCCTCAGATACCTGTAGTTGATTATGTCTTAGGCAAGATTGAAAAAGATAAGTTGGACTTATATGAAAGTTCACTTGATCGAGCTGCCAAAGCAGCTATCGCTTTTATCGACACGGACTTCGATAAAGTGATGAATATGTATAACAAGGAGATTAATGATCCAATTTCAACAACTTCTAAAGGATGACCCAGCTTTAATCGCTTTTAATCAAAACAAACCTGGCTTAGCTTCACTTAGTAGCATAGAAGAAAGTTTACTCATTTCAACAGCTTTTACTACTAAGAAACAGACTATGGTCATTGTTAAAGGCAACTTATATGCAGCACAACAGTTCTACTATTACTTATACCCCCTAGTTAAAGATGATGTGCTGCTTTTAACCGTGGAAGAATCTTTAAGAGTTGAAGCTGTTGCTGCCTCAAGTAGCATCTATGCTAGTCAAGTTGATGTCTTAACTCAGATAGTTACTAGTGATAAACCTAAGATCATCATCACTCATCCATCAGCTATCATCCGGTTTTTCCCTACAAAAGAGACATTTATCAAGCATATCATTTCTTTAAAAGTAAATGATACCTACGATATGAATAAGATGAAAGATCTACTTATCGCTAGTGGTTATCGTCAAACTGCTAGAGTAGATCAACCTTTGACTTTCTCATTGCGTGGAGGAGTCATCGATGTTTTTTCTATTCAAGACAAACAACCACTAAGAATAGAATTCTTTGATGATGAGATTGATTCACTACGTTACTTTGATATTTCCACTCAAAAAACTGTAGAAAAAATTGATCAAGCAACTATCATGCCTGCTTCTCTTCTTATTTACGATGAAGACTTTTCTCATGTAGAAGATAATATCAAAAAACAATTAAAAATATCCAAAGCTAAAAGTAGTAATCCTAATCAATTAGAAGATAATATATTAAGAGATATCTCTTATCTAAAAAATAAGTTATTCGAACACTACTTATATCGTTATCAATGCTTCTTTGAAGATCGTTGTTGCTTTTTAGATTATTTAGATGATTTTAAACTTGTCATCTCTACCGATGAAGATGTTTCTTCTAACCTGTCTTTGACAAGTGAAGATAACACTAACTATATCAGAGAACTATATGAAAACAATGAAGGATTAAACTATTACAGTTTATTTAATGACTTTGACCACACCATATTAAAATATCACCCTTATCACATCCATGAGTTTGTTACTGGTAGTAATAGCTTTAAAACAGAGATAAAACTCAACTATTTCCCTTTATTACCATTAGATAAAGCAATAGAGCAGATAGTTGAACTTTCTAAGCACAATAAGATCATCATTTCTCTTTCTAATAATCAAAGAAAGTTGTTAGATAACACTTTCCACCAAATGGGATATATTGCTGAAAAGTATTTTGAGTATACTGAAGAAGAGTTAGCTGAGGGCTTTGTTTATAAAGAATATATCATTCTTACAGCTAAAGAACTATTTGGAGTCAAACAAGTTAAATCTCGTTATGAAAGTAAATTTAAGGAAGCTGTCATCCTAGATAGTTATGAAGATCTTAAAATCGGTGATTATGTTGTTCATAATCAATATGGTATTGGTAGATATGAAGGCATCATCACTAAAGAGATGGCAGGAAAACATAAAGATTACTTACAGATCATCTACCGTGATGAAGACAAACTACTTGTACCACTAGAACAGTTTAAATTAGTCAGAAAGTTTGTCTCTTCTGAAGGAGTAGGCATCAGATTAAGTAAATTAGGTTCAAATAGTTGGAATAAAACAAAAGAAAAGATTGAAAAAGAAGTAAACGACATTGCTTCTAAATTAGTAGAGCTTTATTCAGCAAGAGAAGATGATATAGGTTATGCTTTTTCTAAAGATGATGAAAACTCTATTAGATTTGAAGAAAGTTTTCCATATACTTTAACTCCCGATCAAAAGAAAGCAATTAGTGAAGTAAAAGCTGATATGGAAAGTTCTAGACCAATGGACAGACTATTATGTGGTGATGTTGGATTTGGCAAAACAGAAGTAGCCATGGTCGCTGCTTTTAAAGCTTTTAAAGATCTCAAACAAGTAGCTTATTTGTGTCCTACCACTATCTTAGCTATGCAACATTACAATAGCTTTGTTGATAGATTTAGAGGTTTCCCTGTTAAGATCAAAGTATTGAGCCGTTATATCACTGCTTCCCAACAAAAGCAGACTATCAAAGATCTACAAGAAGGTAAAGTAGATATCATCATTGGTACTCATAGATTGCTAAGTAATGATGTCAAATTTGCCGATCTGGGATTACTTATCATTGATGAAGAACAACGTTTTGGTGTTCAAGCTAAAGAAAAGATCAAAGAATTAAAGAACAGTATCGATGTCCTTTCTTTAAGTGCGACTCCTATTCCTCGTACACTACAGATGTCTCTTGTTGGGGTAATGAACATGTCACAGTTGGAAACTGCCCCAAGAAATAGGATGCCAATACAAACCTATGTTGTAGAAAAAAATGATCGTTTAATAAAAGAAGTCATTGAAAGAGAATTAGCTCGTAATGGTCAAGTCTTCTACTTACATAACAATGTTAATGATATTTACATGGTTGCTCGTAAGATTCAAAACTTAGTACCTCAAGCAAAAGTAGCTATTGGTCATGGTAAGATGAACAGAGAAGAGATCGAAGATGTCATGTATCGCTTCATCACAGAAGAATATAACATCTTGATCTGTACTACCATCATTGAAACAGGCATCGATATTCCTAATGTCAATACGATCATCATTGAAGATGCTGATAGATTTGGCTTATCACAACTGTACCAGATCAGAGGAAGAGTAGGTAGAAGTGATCGTATCGCCTATGCTTACTTGCTATATACAGCTAGCAAGCAATTATCCGAGGTTGCTTCTAAAAGACTGCAAGCGATCAAAGATTTCACTGAACTTGGTTCAGGTTATAAGATAGCCATGCGAGATTTAGCTATCAGAGGTGCTGGTGACTTACTCGGTGAAAAGCAAGCTGGCTTTATCAACACCATTGGTATGAGCTTATATCTAGATATCTTAAATAGAGCTATCAAAGAGAAAAAAGGTCAAGTTGAAAAAGAAGTTGAAGACACCAAAGTCAAAGTCAGAGAACTTGATGGTTATATCCCTCAACAATTTGTTCCACAAGACAATGAGAAGATATCTATCTATCAGAAATTAGATGAGATCCATGATTACGAGCAATTAGAACACTATTATGATAAATTGACAGACTTCTATGGTCGATTGCCTTCAATGATCAATAACTTATTCTTAAAAAAGAAATTAGAATTATTATTAAATAGTGATAAGATCGATTCCTACTTAGAACTTGAAAAAGAAAATAGAGTAATATTGACTCAACAATTTTCAGATAATGTTGATGGTGTAAAATTATTTGAAACTATCTCTAAGATCTCTCAAGAAGTTGGTTTATCTTACAAACAAAAGAAGATCACTTTAACTTTCCAAAAGCGAAAGAATTATCTAGATCTGATAGTCAAGACAATACAAGCAATAGATAAAATGTGATAAGATGAAGTAGAGGTGATATACATGTTGTTTTTACAATATCCTAAATGTTCAACTTGTCAAAAAGCCAAGAAATGGTTAGATCAAAATCATATTGACTACATTGGTAGAGATATCACTAAAGATAATCCCTCTTATGAAGAATTAAAAGAGTGGTCAACTAAAACAAACCAACCTCTAAATAAATTCTTCAATACTAGTGGGTTAAAATACAAAGAGTTAAAGCTTAAGGATAAATTACCTTTAATGACTGATGAAGATAAATTACAACTATTGTCTAGCAATGGTAAACTTATTAAAAGACCATTAATAGTAGATGGTGATAATATCTTGATCGGTTTTAATGAAGAAATATGGAAAGGACATTTCAATTTATGCGATTAGATAAATATTTAAAAGTAGCAAGGATCTTAAAAAGAAGAACAGTATCAAAAGAATTAGCTGCTAATTCAAGAGTACTCATTAATGGCAAAGTAGCTAAGCCTTCAAAGGAAGTCAATGTAGGAGATATCATTGAAGTCATCTATGGTGAAAGAGTCTTAAAAATCAAAGTACTTGAGATCAAAGAAGTAGTTAAAAAGAATGATGCCTCTATCCTATATGAAGTATTAGATGAATATCGCTTACCTCAACAAGAAGAAACTAAAGAAAATGAATAATATTTATGATGATGATATCTTCTTTGAGAAATACTCGCAAATGGCAAGATCTAAATACGGTTTACAAGCTGCTGGAGAGTGGTATCAACTAAAAGAGTTATTCCCTGATCTTACTAATAAAACGATCTTAGATTTAGGGTGTGGTTATGGTTGGCATTGTAAGTATGCTGCAGATAAAGGTTGCAAAAAAGTAATAGGAATCGATATCAGTGAGAAAATGATCTCAAAAGCTAAGAAGATCAATAATAATCCAAAGATCGAATATAGAGTTTGTTCTATACACGACTATGATTATCCAGAAGACTATTATGATATTGTTATTAGTAACCTAGTATTACACTATATCGAAGATCTAGATGTGATCTATAAAAAAGTGTACACGACTTTAAAGAAAGAAGGATCATTCATCTTCAATATTGAACACCCAACTTTCACAAGTGGCATTAACCAAGATTGGATCTACGATAGTGATAATAATCCATTATATTGGCCAATAGATAACTATTATTTACCTAGTAAAAGAACAACTAACTTTCTTGACTACAAAGTGGAAAAGTATCATCATACCTTAACACAGATAGTAATGGGACTAATAGATATTGGCTTTAACATAGATGCCCTTATTGAAGCTAAACCAAGTAAGGATATGTTAGAATTGCCATACATGAAAGATGAACTTCGTCGACCAATGATGCTACTTGTTAAAGCAACAAAGAAATAGAGAAACTAGTCATACAATACTTGCATGGCT